>CAZZLB010000338.1:0-3956 GCA_964654655.1 uncultured Rhodoferax sp.
TTGCCCAGTGGAAAGGGTTCTGAAGATTGCCGGGAGCGTATGCGTAGCTGAAGGCTACCCAGATTGGCCGCAGGTCGTTTCTGCGAGGCTTCCAGCCGGGGCGCGCGCTCTCGCGGGGAACGTCCAAAGAGGCGAGCTGGTCTGCGCTGAAGGCGAGGCGGGCAAGGCGCAGCCATTCAATCGCCTCGCCGGGGGAGGGCTGAGCGAAGCGGGTAAGTGGCGGCAGTGGTGAACCAGGCATTTCCCGTGTAACTTACGCATTTTACTCATCTAATCCCCCTCGTCAACTCGCATCCTCCCCTCATTTTCCGCCACAGATTGTAATCCTAAGCGAATCGCTTATGATTAGCCTGGTTCTCCTATCCCTCCCCCGCCATTCCCCTAGAAGCTCACCCTCTTAAAACCCCTCCGCACCGTCGCCCCTCCCTTCCCCCTCCCCCGCCTCCCGCTTCAACCTTGCCCCTCCAGGCGTCACCGCGCCCCCCTCCCGGCAGCCCCTCCCCGGCCGCACCATCCGCGCACACGCTCCCGGAAAATAATTTGTTGCAATTTTCTCCCAAGGGAAGGCTTTATCGTTCAAACATTAAGGAATTCCGATGGAAAAAACTTGGGGAAATTTGTTGCAATTCGGAAGTGCAATGCTACTCTGTTCGCAGTGTTGGCAATTAAGTCAGCACGCAACAAAAGGCAAACGAAGTGAACTATCAGACCGCAATCGCAAAGCTGGGCAACCGCAACTCCCGCAAGGTGGGGAATAACACCTACCTTGAAAAAGCCGGGGAGGCCGTAGCAATCCGGCTCCATTCAACGCAGATTCTCACCTTCCATCCCGACGGCAAAGCGGTCGTGAATACGGGCGGCTGGAAGACTGTCACCACGAAAGCGCGCTTAAATGATTACCTCCCGGCCGGGCGCATCTCTCAAGAGCGCGGTCAATGGTATTGGACGCAGAACGGCGCGCGCGTCGGCCTGTTCAATGACGGCGACACTGTCACGGCGAACGGGGAGATTGTCTGCACGGCGAAGCCGGAAGCCGGGGAGGCGCACAAGGCGCTTTCCAAGCGGATCGCCTCTTTCGCTAAACTCTGCGGGGAGAAGTTGCCGTTGAATCCTCCCTCCGGGGGTTGCTGCTGGCATTGCTACATGCAGACGCAAGACGGCGCTTCCCTCGGGGACGCATTCGGGGACGTGTCGCACTTGGAAAGCCATATGGAAGAGGGATATGTGGTGCCCTCCCTCGTCTTCCGCGCCTTGAAGGAAGCCGGGGCTGGCCAACTCTTTTTCCATTGGACTTTTACCCCGACGGAAAAACCCGCTGATTTCGCCCGTCAGACTGTGGCGCGCGCCGTGAAAAAATACCTTGTGCGGCGCTTCCAGAAAGCCGGGCTCCTGTAATACCCGCCCGTTCCCGCCCCCGGCGCTTGTCGGGGGCGGTATACGGGCGGGAATTACCCCGCACCGAAATAGAAAGTTGACCCGATGAACCCTAGACTGTTAGGAATTGAGCCCGCCACCGACGCGCAACGCGAGCAGATAAACGCATTACTCCTAAGCCTCCCGCCTGTTCCGCCTGAGGTTATC
Source organism: uncultured Rhodoferax sp. (assembly GCA_964654655.1). Taxonomy (GTDB): domain Bacteria; phylum Pseudomonadota; class Gammaproteobacteria; order Burkholderiales; family Burkholderiaceae_C; genus Rhodoferax. The sequence goes on from CAZZLB010000338.1 coordinate 1,582, forward strand.
CCCCCGGGACACATTCAACTCGACTCCTCCCCCGACGATGCGCCTTGCTGCATCAAGGTTGTGAGCCATGACGGGCGGGATTTACTCGTTCAGACGGACTGGGATTTCCCCGCCGTCGCCTCTGTCTTCGGATGGTCAACGGATCACCCTTTTGCGGGGAAGTCCGACGGGGAGGCTTGCCTTGGTTCCGGCCTTACCGACGGCACGATTAAATGCCCGCACTGCGGCCTTGCTGCCGGATGGTTTATTGAACAGGCGCGCGAATGGCTTGATGAAAATGACGGCGCAATCGCTGAGGACCCCGGCTATTTCAACTCCTAAACCCTACCCGCCATGAATGCCCCCTCTCCCGAAGCTGTCGCCGCGCTCTTTGGCTGCACTCCTGACCAAGTGCGGCAGCAGTTTGCCAATAATGCCGCGCACATTCGTAAAGTGATTGCCAAGCTGAAATCTGGCGCAAGGCTGCCGAGCTACACGTTGGCGGACGTTCCAATGTTGGAAGCGTCGGCGGACAATTACGAGAAGCAGGCTGGTTTGAAATAGCCTTGCCCCCATTCTCCCCGTCCGCGTGGCGGGGAGGAATGGGCGCAAAGTGCGCACACCGCCCAGCCCGGAAGGCTGGATTTATGAAAGGTAAAACAGTATGCGAACAATCGAAACGACAGTCTTCAAGTTTAACGAACTGAGCGAAGACGCTAAGGAAAAGGCTCGCCAGTGGTATCGGGACGGCAACACTTGCGACGAGTTTTTTTCGGAAAGTGTCTATGAGGACGCCGCCGCAATCGCCGAACTCATGGGGCTCGACATTCGCCAGCGGCGGGTGAACACCGTTGGCGGAGGGCACCGCTACAAACCCGCAATCTATTGGAGCGGTTTCAATAACCAAGGCGACGGCGCTTGCTGCGAGGGGGAATGGCGGGCGGATAAGGTTAAACCGGAAGGTGTGGCGGACTATGCGCCACAGGACAAAGAGTTACACCGGATTGCGGCCGAGCTTGAACGGCTCGCCCTGCTCCTCCCGAATGCTTCCTTCACCGTGAAACATCGCGGGCATTATCACCACGAAAATTGCACCGTGTTCGACTTTTCGGGCACCGTCCCCGAGGACGACGACGGGCACGCCCTTGAGCTCTCCCCCGAGGAACAGGCGAAAGTTGATGCGGCCGAGGATGATTTAACTGAGGCAGCGCGCGATTTCATGCGCTGGATTTACCGGCAGCTAGAAACGCAATATGAATGGGTGAACTCCGACGAGATGGTGGACGAAGCCTTGATTGCCAACGAATACGAATTCACTGAGGACGGGGAAATCGCCTAACCACTGTCCCCCGCGTCCGCCCGCTGGGCTCACCAGTGCGGCGGCAGCGGGTGACAAACCCGCCCGGCAGGTTTTGCCGGGAATAGAGAAAGCAGAAACAGAATGAAAGCCATGCAAAAAAAGTGGGAAGTGCTGCCGAGATGGTCCGACCGCTTCGCCTATCCTATCGGCGAACTGCGCGACGACGGCGCGCATAATATCGTCGGGGAATTCAATTCGAGAGGGGGAACAGAAGATGAATGCGCAAGTTATGCCACGCTCGCGGCCGCTGCCCCTGAACTCTTTGCGGCGCTGGCCGCACTGATTGCACTTGGAGAGCCGGATCACCATTGCGGCTGCACTTGTCAGGAGTGCAAGGCGCACTCTATCGCCCGCGCCGCCATCGCCAAAGCCAAAGGAGGTGTCCAATGATTGCCCACGACCTAGAAGATGCCGCCGACAAGGCTGATGGCGATTTGTCCCTTTCGCCTAAACCTAAGCTCACCAAGCGCCAGGTGAACCGGCTGAAGGCCTTGCTACCGGGCGGGACTCCGCGCTATGTCCGTTGCTACGATAACGGCGGCGAAACTTTCGACCGCTACACCGTTGTCTTTCATGGCCAAGCTGGCGGGAGGAACTACTTCCCCTATCTGGCCATGAATGCCGCACCATTTGACCCGCAAGGCTTTGGCCAGCACGGGGAAAGCGGACCCCGACCTTGCGACGTTGACCAGTGGGGCTTCCCTCCCGCGCTCGGCCGGAAGTGTCACCTTGGCAAAAGGATTCCCTTCGCAGAACTCCCGCCGGACTGCCGCAAGCTGGTTTTGCAGGACTACCGGGAAATTTGGAACCTGAAAGGAGGTGCCCTGTGAGCACTCCAAAGACCGCACTCGACGAGGCCGAGGAAATCTGCGCCCGTTCTGAGGCTTGGTTCAAAGACTACCAAGAGACGGGCCGGGTGCTGCAACGTGACCTCCGCGTGACGGCGGAGCTCGCTGAAATCTCTGACAAGAAAGCCGATTGATTCCGCTCCGCCCCCTTGCGTGACAGGCGAGGGAGGCGAGGCGCAACCAAGCGC
>CAZZLB010000339.1:0-3953 GCA_964654655.1 uncultured Rhodoferax sp.
ACTGCTTCCACGAGTCGTATTCGACGTCATGGCACTTACCGCATTTTTCCGAACCTACATAGCTCGGGTCGGCGGCTGACGCCAGCCCCGGAACCATGCTCAAGACCAGGGCCGCAGCCAGGGTCGACACAAAACGCATTAGCACTTCACTTCTCCTTAACGGTTACAACGCAAACTGAGTTCATCAGAGCAAGACTCATGCCTCCATGTAAATCATTGCAGAGGTGAGTGCGAATCGGCTGCAAGCAGTGCAGGCCAAGCGGTTTAACTGCGGCTCCGAGCGTTGATTGACGTCCACGTGACGAGTCCATCGGATCTCGGTACCGTCACCGAAAGGTGACAACCGTCACTGATCAGTGACAAATCCCCAGCGCTTCATCCGGACATAAAGATTCTGACGCGGAATGCCGCTCAATCGTGCCGCCTCGGACATATTGCCATTGGCGCAGAGCAAGAGCTTGCGCAAATAGTCGCGCTCGAATTCGGTCCGCGCTTCCTGGTAGGCGATCAATGGCGTGCTGGCGTTGCCAGAAGCGACAACAGGTGCGAGTGTCATACCAGGTTCGCCGTCAGGGGCCAGATGAATGGCGTCAATCACTCCGTCAGACTGCAGCGCTACGACGCGCTCGATGCAATGCTGCAACTGGCGCACATTGCCAGGCCAGGGGCAGACTTCCAGGGCGCGCACCGCGTCCGGTGTGAACGGGCCGCACTGTTTGCCGAACTTGGTGTTATAGCTATCCAGAAAGTGGATCGCCAGACGAATGATGTCGCCTTCACGCTCGCGCAGCGGTGGCAACTGCACTGCCACCACATTGATGCGGTAGTACAGGTCTTCACGGAAGCGACCCGCTTTGACTTCGCCTGCCAGCGCACGGTTGGTGGCGCAGATCAGCCGGAAGTCGGCTTTGCGCAGCTGCGTGCTGCCAACACGCGAGAAGCTGTGATCCTGCAACACGCGCAGCAAGCTGCTTTGCAGCTTGGGACTCATGTCAGCGATCTCGTCAAGAAACAGATTGCCCCCGTGTGCTTTTTCGAAATATCCGGGGGTGGCCCGACTGGCCCCCGTGAATGCCCCCTTTTCGTAACCGAACAGCAGACTCTCCAGCAAGGATTCTGGCAAACCGCCGCAGTTGACTTCAAGGTAGGGTTGGCCCGAACGCAGGCTCCAGGCGTGAACAAGCCTGGCCATGACATCCTTGCCGGTACCGCTTTCACCCTCCAGAAGAACCGTTGTATCCAGTCCGGCCACTTGGCGAATCTGGCCCAACAGTCGCTGCATGACGGGTGATTGACCCACAACATCGGGAGCGTCGGATTCGACCGCCAAACGGTTTCGCAGGCTGTCGATCTCGCGGTAGGCGCGGTCCAGCTCCAAAGCCTTGTCGATAGCCGCCTCCAGCGCCTCCAGGTCTTCAAACGGTTTGGTGAGGTAGTCGAACAGGCCCGCCCGCACTGCTGCAACGGCATCGCGCACATCCGCGTGCCCCGTGATCAGGATAGCCACCAGCTTGGGTCGCAACACTCGAAACTCGTGCAGCAGTTCAAGGCCTCTGTCCCTGGGAAGTCGCTGATCCATCAGGACCAGATTGAAATCCTCAGCCGCAAACAGTTGTCGCGCTGCCTCACCATCTGCCGCCAGATGCACCTGCGCAGACTTTCTCATCAGTTGATCGATGAGTGTGCGGGTGTAGTGGTCGTCGTCAACGACCAGGATTTTTGGCAGCATGTTGCAACGAATAGAGAAGGTTTTTCTGAGCCAGCTTGGGTTCTTGTGGCAACCATATCGCAAATTGCGTGCCACCACTGGCCTGGTTGCTGGCAGTGACGTAGCCACCATGAAGCAGTGCTACATGCTGCACCACTGGCAGTCCAAGACCTGTGCCATCGCTTCGCGTCGTGAAGAATGGCAGGAAGATCTTGTCCATGATCTCGCTGGCGATGCCCCGACCGTGGTCAGCCACCGATAGCACCCATCCCGCAGCGCCGGTGTCGGGGTTTGACTGGGGATCCAAACCGATAACGATGGCGCTGTCATCGATCGTGGCCTGGGCCGCATTCATCAAGAGGTTAAACAGCGCGTGCCGGATCAGAATCGGATCGACCGTCAGGACCACGGGCTGTTCCGGCAATCGGGTCTCTACTTGCAATTGCCGGCTCTCGGTCTGGCGAAACATCAGGACCGTTTCATTGATCACCTCGCCCATGGAGGTCGGCTTGCTCTCAAAACTCGACACCTTGGAGAACCGGAGCATGGACTGGATCAGAGCGTGGCAGTCGGCACCCGCCCGTCGTATCTCCTTGAGCAATCCCCGTGTACGTACCTGATCTTCGACCTCACGTTCGGCCAACTGTGCCAGATTCACCACGCCAACCAGCGGGTTGTTGAGTTGATGTGCAATCTCACCAACCATGGTGCCGAGCGCGGAGAGCTTTTCAATTTGCAGCATGCGCTGGTGCTCTGTGCCCAAACGCAGAAGTTGATGTTCCAGATCGTGCTGCCGCTGGTAATCGCGTTCGACACGGTCCAGCGCGAAATAAAAAAGACCCAGCATACCCAGCCCAGCAATCAAACTGAGCAGGACAGCTGCCAGAACCGTTGTCTGAAATGTCTGCTGCAGCGCTGTGATGTCGAGCATCACGACGAGGCTGCCGATGCGACGTTCGCTCACATCCTGAAGTGGCAGCATGGCAAGATGCAGTGTGCGCTGGCCGTCCTCAAACAATTCGGCTGTGCCAGCACTCAATCGGCTCAGAACACGGTCATTCAGGGCGGCCGGCAGGTCATCGGTCGTTTGTGCAACGACAACGCTGCCGCCAAAACGTTCCCAGCTTCCTTGTCGATTGAACAGAGCCTGGCCATGTTGCCATTGCTGTGGCAGCATGAAACGCTTGTCCACCATGACCAGAAGATCAATCGACAGACCGTCATGAATTTCGTTGACAAGATGCCCTATCTCTTCGCCAATTTCCAGATAGCCGAGCAATCGGCCGTTGCTGCGCCACGGCACAACCAGCCGAAGCGTGAGTGTCCCGAGCGGCCCCAGTTCAAGCCCATGCGCGGCGCCATTCTGATCGCGTGCCTTGGTAGTGGTTTCGCGGTTGATCAAATCGCCAAACTCGCCCGGGCTGTGCAAGCGCAGCACGTTGACCAGATCCGGGCCATTGAAGTAAAGGTGCGTGATGCGATGCTGGGCGCGCAATGTTTCAAACAGCGGACCCGCCTCGCGCAGCAGCGCTGCGCGGTCAAGATTCGCGAACGCGGTTTCGATACCCTGGTTGCCCATCATCGTGAACAGCACGGCCTGCATCAGGCCGGTGTCCTTGCCAAGCTTCTGCTCGACCAGTTTGGAAGCGGCCGCAACGCGGACCGCCAGCGCCCGGTCTCGGACCTGCACTTCCAGGTAGTAAGCTGTGGCGACGAAGGCCGCGAGAATGAAGACGAGTACCGTCGCGAACGGCCAGATGAAAGTCGCCTTGACCCGCCGAGGCCTGGAGCGGACGGACGATGCTTTCAAGCCCGACAATGATGCCCCTTTGATGACCTCTGGAAGGTGGTCCGTAGCGGTGCAGGAGATCCTTGCAGAGTCACGCAGCGGCACCCACAAGTGGGGTCTGATCCGTAGCAACAATCAGCCGTGCGCGCCCTTGCGCCTTGGCGCAATAGAGTGCTTCATCGGAGCGTCGCATCAGCGTTCCCAGTGAATCGTCATTGGCGCTCAGGCAGGCCAGTCCGGCGCTGAAGTTCAGAGTGTGGCCCAGTTCTTTGCTTGCCTCGTCGGCCAGTGTTGCGCGAAGGCGCTGGTCGAAACCATTGGCAGCGTCTGCACCGCCTTGTGCCAGCAACACACAGAACTCTTCGCCCCCCATGCGAGCAACGACGTCACCGGCGCGCAGGCCGCCTTGCAACACTTTGCCAAACAGACGAAGTGCGTTGTCGCCGCCCTCGTGAC
>CAZZLB010000340.1:0-3945 GCA_964654655.1 uncultured Rhodoferax sp.
TGCAGGTGCTCGTCGACGGCCAGAAAGCCGCGGCGTCGCCCACCCTCGGCAAGAACATCGGCCTCGCCTACGTCCCCCCGGCCCTGGCCACGCCCGGCACCCAGGTCCTGTCCCCGGTCACCCCACAAATCGTTCAATGGCCACTGCCAGCCGATATCAATCTGTTCACTGACATCTCTTTGATACCGATAGGTTCCGCTCACCACCCGGTAGTTGCCAGGGCTGTAACGAGCGCCGATCGTGGCAAGCGTCGATTGTTCCGTCTTTGGATTGAACTGCACGGTGGAATCAATAGCCCACTTCGGATCCCAATTGACGGATGCGCCCAACAGGACATCACTTATCCGGTCCACCACCGGCGGGTCGGTTGGTAGCAAGCCTACGTTCTGGTCCTTGAAACGCAGGCGTTGTGCAATGCCAAAACGCGCAGCCTCGGCACCGCTGTCGGGATGCAGCAAGCGGGTTGAAACACCAAGCGTCAGCAGGTTGCTGTCAGAGATGCGGTCGTTGCCGACGAACGCATTGTCGGTATAGATGGTCGCGAAATTGAAATCCTTCGCGCCTGAGTCGTAGTTGGGCAGCAGGCTTTGCTCGCGGTAGGGGGTATTGACGTAGAAGGCGCGCGGTTCCAGCGTCTGGCGAAAGCGGGCACCGAAATAGCTGATGTCGCGCTCAAACACCAGGCCACTGTCCAGACTGAAAGTCGGCACAACCACGCTGGCAGAGGTCGCACCATTGAGCGCCGGCGCGTCAAAAAGATAGTTTGCAGTGTGCAATTGCAGCTTGGGCGCGATGAAACCGGCGCCGCCCATGAAGGGACGGCTGATCTGCAGCAAAGAATAGATCCGCTGCGCGTTGGGCTGCAGGGTGGAAACGCGGTCGGATTGAAACCGCGTGTAATCGGCTTCCATTGAATAGTCGAAGCCGGCCACATCATTTTTCGCAAACCGCGTCGCCAACTGGGGCAGACGATCATAAGGCGGTGTGATTGGCGCCGTCAGGTCCTGCAGGGTCTGCCACTTGAGCATTCTCAAACTGTTGGAAAAATCGCCATTGCTCCATGAGAAAGAGGCGTCGTTGGCCAGCAGACGTTGTGTCAGAGAGGCCGAAGCTCCCGCAAAATCACGCCAGTAGTTGTCGTCACTGACCCGGTTCAAACCCAGATTGAATGCAAGACCACCGTCCGTCACCAGCTTGGTCAAGCCGTTCCTGAGCGTCCCCTGATGCCCGAAAGCCAGGCCCCAGCGATTGCTGTCACGCAGCAGGTCCGAGGGCATCAGATCAAGCCGCACCTGACCCGAATAATCCGGCTGCAAGTAGCGAAACTCGCTGGCCAGATTGACACCGCGCTTGCTCATCAGGGTAGGTGTCAGCGTGGCATCCAGGTTCGGCGCAATGTTCCAGTAATACGGAACTGCAATCACCGCGCCATTGACATTGTCCAGACCCAAGGTAGGCGGCATCAAACCCGATTTGCGTTTGTCGCTCAAGGGAAAGCTGAGGTAGGGAACAGGCAGCAGGGGCACACCCTTGAAAGTCAGCAGGGCGCCCTCTGCCGTACCAACGTCCGACTCATTGTCGACGTGGATCGTTGCTGCACGCAAAATCCAGTCCGGCAGCCAATCCGGCCCTGGCAGGCGCCGGCAGCTTGTCATACTGGCGTTGTGGATGACAGACCTTTGCTCGTCGATGAAATCGACGCGATCGGCCTGCCCGTTGGCATCGTTTTTCGGAAAGTAATAGCTCGGTTGGCTGAAAAATCCATTGAACGTTCCCAGATTGAGCTCCAACAGCGGGCCTTCATAGACATTACCAGCCCGGTTGATGCGAACTGTGCCCCTGGCTCTTGCCAGATCGCTGGGTTGGTCATGCTCCAACCGATCCGCCTTGATCACCAGGTCGCCCCGGCGCAGCATGGCTTGGCCCTCAACCACGGTGTCCAGATCCGGGTGACCAAACAGACGATCGCCCGAAACAAAGGTCGGCAGCGCGCTGCGCGGCGCAGCAACATCTTCCTGCAACAAGGGGCTCGGGCTGAGCGTCAATGGCACCTGGCCGGTCTGCCCTTGGGCGCAAAGCGACGTTGCCTGCAACACAGCACAGGCAATCAGGGCAATCGGGCCGTGTTTCAGGTCGAGCAGCAAAATGCGCATGGACTCAGGGGTGGTGTAACTCTGGCAGCGGGTTGGAAACGAACCGGAAACGTTCGGCTTTGTAGAATGGATTATCCATGAGCCATGCCCCATCCACCGAACCCAAGCCGACCGAAGCACTGGACTGGCATGACTTGCAGCGCCAAGCAGAATTCACAAGCTGGCTGACGGCACTGGCACCCCATCACGGTCTGCAAATCGATTCGCTGCGCAGCGCCTCTGCGGACGCCAGCTTTCGGCGCTATTTCCGGATCGACTCGCTGCACGGCAGCCGCATCATCATGGATGCGCCGCCCGAGCAGGAAGACTGCCAGCCATTTGTCACAGTGGCTGAACTGATGCACGCGGCGCAGGTCAAAGTGCCGCAAGTGCTGGCGTGGGAGCGGAGTAAAGGCTTCATGCTGCTCGCCGACCTGGGTGCCAAGACGATGTTGCAGCTGATCAACCCCGATCAGCCAGGCGCCAACCAACACTGGTACCTGAAGGCCATCGAAGCCCTGATTGCCTGGCAGATTGCATCCCGACCCGGTGTGCTGCCTCCTTACGACGAAGCCTTGCTGCGCCAGGAAATGGAGTTGTTCCCCGACTGGTACCTGCAAAAGCACCGCGGCGTTATCGTGGCGGGTGATGTGCGGCGCACGCTGGACAACGCTTTTTCCCACATCATCCGGGAGAACCTGAGCTGGCCCAGCGTTTACGTGCACCGCGATTTCATGCCAAGGAATTTGATGATTTCCGCGGCGGCGAAGCCTGATGACCTGCGCATCGGCGTGCTGGACTTTCAGGACGCGGTCTATGGCCCGATCACATATGACATCGCCAGCCTGATGCGCGATGCCTTTCTGAGCTGGGAAGAAGACTTCTGCCTGGACATCACCATCCGCTATTGGGAGAAGGCACGCAAGGCCAAGCTGCCGGTGGGCGACGACTTCGGGGAGTTTTACCGCGGCGTCGAGTGGATGGGCCTGCAGCGTCACCTGAAGGTGGCAGGCATTTTTGCGCGCCTCACGCTGCGCGACGGCAAGCCGCAATACCTGGCCGATACGCCGCGCTTCATCAACTACATCCGCGCCACGTGCGCCCGCTACCGCGAGCTCAAGCCACTGCTGCGCCTGATCGAGCGTGTCGAGGGCATTGAAGTGGTGAATGGCTACGCCTTTGGCAGAGTTTGAGCCCGTCAATGGCAGACGCCGGGATCGATCCACTTTTTGCTGCCGCCACCTTTTTTTGCCAAAATTTGCCAAAGATGCTAGGCTACGCCTTATGAGCACCATGAACATTTCCCTGCCCGAAGGCCTCAAGACCTTTGTTGATGAGCGCGTTCAAGCTGAGGGCTATGGCACCTCCAGCGAGTACGTGCGCGAGTTGATTCGCCGCGACAAGGACCGCAAGCAATTCAGGGAGCATCTGCTGGTCGGTCTGCGCTCGGGCGCAGAGGGGCCGATGGATTCCACTTTTTTTGCCACGCTGCGACAGCGGACAAACCCGGTGCACAAGCCCATCTGATGGCGCTCATCAAGCCCGCCTTGCGCAGCACCCAGGCACGCTTGGACATCGAGGCCGCGCTTGACTATTACGCGCTAGAGGCACCCCATATGGTGTCGTCATTTGTTGACGCACTGGAACGCGCCGTGGCGCACATCCAGCGCGCACCGGGCACTGGCTCGCCCCGCTACGCAGCCGAACTGGATTTGCCGGGCCTGCGCTTCTGGACCTTGAACAAGTTCCCGTACAGCCTGTTTTACCTGGAGCAGGCCGATCACCTGCTGGTGATTCGACTGGTTCACATGAG
>CAZZLB010000341.1:0-3945 GCA_964654655.1 uncultured Rhodoferax sp.
CCCGATGTCATCAGCGCCTATCTCGGCGCCAGCCATTGAGGATCTGAGAGATGAGCTTCTTCCTGGAAACACTGCTCGGTGGCCTGATGAGCGGCATGCTTTACTCGCTGGTGGCACTGGGCTTCGTACTGATCTACAAGGCCTCGGGCGTATTCAACTTTGCACAAGGCGCCATGGTGCTGTTTGCAGCCTTGGCGATGGCCCGTTTTTCAGAGTGGATTCCGGCCTGGACCGGACTGACGAGCCCGATTGCAGCCAATCTGGCGGCTTTTGTGTTGGCGGGCATCATCATGTTTGCCGTGGCCTGGCTGATCGAGCGGCTTGCGCTGCGCCACCTGGTCAACCAGGAAGGCACCACGCTGCTGATGGCCACGCTGGGCATCAGCTACTTTCTGGACGGTATCGGGCAAACCATTTTCGGCAGTGATATCTACAAGATTGATGTCGGCATGCCCAAAGAGCCGATCATGGCCTTCGAAAACCTGTTCGAGGGTGGCATCCTGATCAACAAGGAAGACCTTTATGCGGCCCTGATCGCTGCCGTCCTGGTGACCCTGCTGAGTGTCTTTTTCCAGAAAACAGCCACCGGACGCGCGCTGCGCGCGGTTGCGGATGATCACCAGGCAGCACAAAGCATCGGCATTCCTTTGAACCGGATCTGGGTCATCGTCTGGTGTGTCGCTGGCGTGGTCGCCCTGGTTGCCGGCATGATTTGGGGCAGCAAGCTCGGAGTCCAGTTTTCACTCACTACCGTAGCGCTACGCGCTCTGCCGGTGGTGATTCTGGGCGGCCTGACCTCGGTGCCGGGCGCCATCATTGGCGGCCTCATCATTGGCGTCGGGGAAAAGCTGTCAGAAGTATTTTTGGGACCTTATGTGGGCGGCGGTATCGAAATCTGGTTTGCCTATGTGTTGGCCTTGGTGTTCCTGCTGTTCCGGCCGCAAGGCCTGTTCGGCGAAAAAATTATTGACCGCGTCTGACCGCTCACAGGAAAAGAAACCTTATGTTTTACAGAGAAAACGGTCAGTTCAAGACCAGCTACCGTACCGATCAGCAGATTTTTCCGATCGCGCAGGATCGCTGGGCCATCTTGCTGATCATCGCAGCTGCCTTCTTCGTCGTGCCGGCACTCAGCAGCGGTTACATGTTCCGGGCCATTTTTATCCCTTTTCTGATCATGTCGCTGGCTGCCTTGGGCGTCAATATCCTGGTTGGCTATTGCGGACAGATTTCACTCGGATCAGGCGCCTTCATGGCCGTGGGAGCTTACGCCGCCTTCAACTTCTTTGTCCGGGTACCGGGCATGCCGATGCTGGTGGCGCTGATTCTGGGCGGTCTGTGCGCCAGCGCTTTCGGCATCCTGTTTGGCCTGCCCAGTCTGCGGGTCAAGGGTTTGTACCTTGCCGTGGCCACGTTAGCGGCGCAGTTTTTCAGTGACTGGATGTTCCTGCGCGTCAAATGGTTTACCAACGACGCACCGTCCGGCTCGGTTTCGGTATCGGGCTTGCAGGTTCTGGGTCTGCAAATCGAAAGCCCGACTTCAAAATACCTGTTATGCCTGACCATCCTGGTGATGCTGGCATTGCTGGCAAAGAATCTGGTGCGCTCAGCCATAGGGCGTGAATGGATGGCGATTCGTGACATGGACGTGGCCGCAGCCGTTATCGGCATCCGACCCATGTACGCCAAGCTCAGTGCCTTTGCCATCAGCTCCTTCATCATCGGTGTCGCCGGTGCATTATGGGGTTTCATTTACCTGGGCGCCTGGGAACCGGCTGCATTTTCGGTCGACCTGTCGTTCAAGCTGCTGTTCATGGTCATTATTGGCGGTATGGGCTCCATCATGGGTGCCTTCTTTGGTGCCGCCTTCATCGTGATTCTGCCAATCGCCCTGAACCAGTTTCTGCCGCTGATCGGAGACCTGGTGGGCATCCAGATTTCCACTGCCGGTATCTCGCACGCCGAGCTGATCATTTTTGGCGCCTTGATCGTCTGGTTCCTGATTGTTGAACCACATGGTCTGGCCAAGTTGTGGTCCATTGGCAAGCAAAAGCTGCGCTTGTGGCCCTTTCCTCATTAAGTTGTTTTTCGTTAACCCCAGCACCTAGCGTGCTACAAACCCAGGAGACAAGCATGAAAATGAGAACGATTGCAGTGGCGGCTCTGATCACCTCTATCGGTGCCATTGCCTACGCGCAACCCAAGGAGCAGTTCTTCCCTGCGCTGCCTTACCGCACCGGCGCCTACGCCCCTAACGGCGTGCCGTGGGCCAACGGTTATGCCGACTACCTAAAACTGGTGAACGCCCGCGGCGGCATCAATGGCGTAAAGATCGCCTATGAAGAATGTGAAACCGCTTACGACACGGCGCGCGGTGTCGAGTGCTATGAACGCCTGAAAGGCAAGAATGGTGGCGCCACCGTGTTCCAGCCGCTCTCCACCGGCATTACCTTTGCGCTGACCGAGAAAGCTCCCGGCGACAAAATCCCCTTGATCACTGCTGGCTACGGCCGCAGCGAAAGCCAGGATGGCAATGTGTTCAAGTGGAACTTCCCGCTGGTTGGCACTTACTGGCTGGCGGCCGACGTGCTGGTGCAGACCTTGGGCAAAAAAGAAGGTGGCCTTGACAAGCTCAAGGGCAAGAAAATCGCGCTCGTCTACCACGACAGTCCCTACGGCAAGGAGCCGATTGCCCTATTGCAAGAGCGCTCAGCCATCCATGGTTTCAACCTGCAACTGCTTCCGGTCACGGCACCAGGCGTTGACCAGAAAGCGACCTGGTTGCAAATTCGCCAGTCCAAGCCTGACTACGTTCTGTTGTGGGGTTGGGGCGTCATGAATTCCACCTCGCTGAAGGAAGCGCAAGCGACCGGCTACCCGCGTGAAAAGATGTACGGCGGTTGGTGGTCGGGCGCCGAACCCGATGTCAAAGATGTGGGCGAAGGGGCCAAGGGCTACAACGCTGTCACCTTCCAACACGGCGCACATCCGGACTCGAAAGTCGCACAGGACATTCTGAAAGAAGTTCATGGTAAGGGCCAGGGAACCGGTCCGAAGGAAGAAGTCGGCTCCGTGCTCTACATGCGCGGCGCCCTGAGCGCCATGCTGGGCGTTGAAGGCGTAAAACGCGCGCAGGAGCGCTATGGCAAGGGCAAGTGGGTCAGCGGCGAACAGGCACGCTGGGGCCTTGAGAATTTGGCCCTTGACCAGAAGAAACTCGACGCTTTGGGCTTTGCTGGCGTGATGCGCCCGGTCAGCACCTCCTGTGTGGATCACATGGGTGCCAACTGGGCACGCATCCACACCTGGGATGGCAAGAAATGGAACTTCAGCTCCGACTGGATGCAGGCTGATGAGCAAATCCTGAAGCCCTTGGTCAAATCGACAGCTGCCAAGTACGGTGCAGACAAGAAGCTGGAAACCCGCACTGTGGCGGATTGCCAGTCCTGATCGAATTGTCATTCCCGTTTGACTTGTCGTTGCGGACCTGATCCGCAATGACAGTCCAACCCGAAGCACTGCGTGCAGTGCTTCCGATTGGTAAAAGGTAATACGCTATGGACCCCAAAAACATCGTTCTCAACGTCAATGGCATCGAGGTCATTTACAACCACGTCATTCTGGTGCTCAAAGGCGTTTCCCTGACCGTACCCGAAGGCAATATCGTGGCCATTCTGGGTGGCAACGGCGCCGGCAAGACCACCACGCTGCGGGCGGTTTCCAACCTGCTGCAAGGTGAGCGCGGTGAAGTGACCAAGGGCTCGATCGAACTGCGTGGCGAGCGCATCGAAAACCTGACACCTGCCACGCTGGTGCAGCGCGGTGTGGTGCAGGTGATGGAAGGGCGGCACTGCTTTGCCCACCTGACGATCGAAGAAAACCTGCTCACCGGCAGTTACACACGCAAGGACAAAGGCGAGATTTCGCGCAACCTGGAAAAGGTCT
>CAZZLB010000342.1:0-3936 GCA_964654655.1 uncultured Rhodoferax sp.
GCCCTGCAGCGCGCCCTGCTGGGCAAGCAGAGTTACACCACGGTCAGCGGCAAGGGCGATGCTGGCATTGCGATGGCTTTGCCGCTCAGCGTGCGGCACGTTCTGAATCTGGTGGTTTATCCCTGGCTGGCGTTCACGGTACTGGTCTACCTGTTTGCCTTTGCCGGCGGTTTTGTCCAGACCTGGGGCCGTGACTACACCATCACACTCAACCATTTCAGGACTGCGTTCGCGCTCGAATGGAGTCAATACGGCCTGGTGTGGGCTGGGACGGCATGGAACTCCTTCTTCACCACGGTCAAGCTGGCCGGCATCTCGGCTCCCTTGACGGCGGCGACCGGACTCCTGATTGCCTTTTTGCTGGCCCGAACCGAATTCCGCGGTCGTGCCCTGTTTGAATTCGTCGCCTTGCTGGCCTTTGCCATCCCCGGGACGGTGCTGGGTTTGAGCTACATCCTGGCCTTCAATGTGCCGCCTGTCGAACTCACTGGCACTGGACTCATCATCGTGTTGTGTTTCATGTTCCGCAATCTGCCAGTGGGTGTGCGCGCCGGCACAGCAGCCTTCAAGCAACTCGACAAGTCTCTGGATGAAGCTTCATTGATGCTGCGGGCTTCGACCGCGCAGACCTTGTTTCATGTTGTGCTGCCGCTGCTCAAACCGGCGCTGGTGGCGGCGCTGGTGTACAGCTTTGTACGTGCCATGACCACTGTGAGCGCGGTGATCTTTCTGGTGACCGCAGAGAACGAACTGGCGACCACTTACATCATTGGCCGTGTCGGCAATGGGGACTACGGTGTGGCGCTGGCCTATTGCACGGTGCTGATCGTCATGATGTCACTGGCCATCGCACTGATCCAGTTATTGGTCGGCGAGCGCAAGCTTGGGCGACGTAAAGGAATACACGCATGAACTACGGTGTCGAATTCAGGAACATCAGCAAGCGCTATGGCATCGACGCATCGGCACCCATGGTTGTCAAGGGCATCAGCTTCGAGATCGAAAGAGGTACGCTGACCACGATCCTGGGACCGTCGGGCTGTGGCAAAACCACCGTGCTGCGCATGATTGCCGGGCTGGAGTCCCCTAGCTCGGGTCAGATCATCGTGGCTGGCAAGGACGTGACGACGCTGGGGCCGGCCGATCGCAATGTCAGCATGATGTTCCAGAGTTACGCGTTGTTCCCGCACATGAACGTGGTGGAGAACGTGATGTACGGCCTGAAGATGTCTGGCGTAGAGAAGGAGCAGGCGCATGCGCGCGCCTGTGAGACCTTGCGCAATGTCGGGTTGACCGGTTTTGACGAGCGGCTTCCCAGTGAGTTGTCGGGGGGGCAGCAGCAGCGTGTGGCGCTGGCGCGTTCGCTGGTACTGGAGCCGGCGGTGTTGTTGTTTGATGAGCCCTTGAGCAATCTGGACGCGCGATTGCGGCGCGAGATGCGGGAAGAGATCAGGTCCCTGCAACAGCGCCTGAGTCTCACTGTGGCCTACGTTACGCATGATCAGAGTGAAGCGCTGGCGGTAAGCGACCAGATCATTGTGATGAACGATGGTGGCATTGCCCAGCGCGGCACGCCGCAGGACATGTACGAGCGCCCGGGCAGCGAATTTGTGGCCGGTTTCATGGGGGAAGCCATGCTATTTCCTGGTACTGCGCCAACCGGAGGACAGGTGCAACTTGGCCCTCTGCAGATCATGCCAAAGCAGGCGATGGGAGCGGGTGTGGTCAAAGTCGCCGTGCGGCCTGAAGCCTGGCACATCCATCGCCTGGCACCGGCCGACGGGGACGGCTTGCCAGCCAGACTGCTCAAGTCAGCCTACCTGGGAAGTTTCTTTGAGTACACGTTCGAGACCGAGCTCGGCAGTGTTTTTGTGGTCTCGCCGGACCTGACCGACGTCTTGCCGCTGGGCATCGAGGTGTGGCTGACGCTGGCCGATCATGGGGTCTCGGTGGTCGCTGGATAATGGCACCATGAATCAACTTGACGCGCTCAAACAGTTCACCACGGTGGTGGCTGACACAGGGGACTTCCGGCAGATTGATGCCTATTTGCCGCAGGACGCCACAACCAACCCGTCGCTGATTCTCAAGGCCGTGCAAAAGCCCGAGTACCGGTCCTTGATGACGGACATCGTGGCACGTTTCGGTGATCGGCCGCTCGACGAAATCATGGACCGTTTGCTGGTGCGTTTTGGTTGTGAGATTCTGTCCATCATCCCGGGGCGTGTCTCGACCGAGGTGGATGCCAGACTCAGTTTCAATGCGAGTGCAACCGTGGCCCGTGCCGAGCGCATTATCGAGCTCTATCAGGCCGAGGGAATTCACATCGACCGCGTGCTGATCAAGGTGGCGGCCACCTGGGAGGGAATGGATGCCGCAGCACAGCTGGAGCGTCGTGGTATCCACACCAATCTGACACTGCTTTTTTCGTTTTGCCAGGCGGTCGCATGTGCGCAGGCCAGAGTGCAATTGATTTCACCGTTTGTCGGTCGGATTTACGACTGGTACAAGAAGTCCGCTGGGGCCGCCTGGGTTGAAGCCGATAACGCTGGCGTGAACGATCCCGGCGTCAAGTCGGTGCGGCAGATCTACAACTACTACAAGAAATTTGGTATCGCCACCGAAGTGATGGGCGCAAGTTTTCGCAACGTCGGTCAGGTCACAGCCCTGGCCGGATGTGACCTGCTGACCATCAGTCCGGACCTGCTGGCCACGTTGCAGACAAGCCAGACACCACTGGAGCGAGCGCTCGATGCGAACGCAGCCGGGTCATTGGAGTTGACTCGGATGAATTACGACGAGGCAGGCTTTCGTTTCGCACTCAATGAAGACGCCATGGCAACGGAGAAACTGGCTGAAGGCATACGTACCTTCAGTGTAGACAGCGCGCGGCTGGACCAGTTGCTGCTGGCGATGTGAAAGGCAATGCAAGGAGTTTCCATGGAACGCATTCGCTGTGACCGGACTGCCACCTGGCTCGGCCTGCAAAACCTGTTCACAAACGGTGGCCAGACCTTTGATCTGCGTCGCGCCTTTGCCGATGACGAGGGGCGCTTCGCGGCCTTCAGTCAGGCCGCACCGCACGTGTTTGCCGATTTGTCTAAGAACCTGATCGACCGGGCAACGCAGCAATTGCTGTTCACACTGGCGCGCCAGTGCGGCCTGGAGCAGCACCGCGATGCGATGTTTTCTGGCGAGCCGATCAACAACACCGAGCAGCGAGCAGTGATGCACTGGTTGCTGCGCAGTCCAGCGGCGCACAGCAGCGTCCCATCCAATCTCGCGAGCGAACTGGCGCAAGTGCATGCAGTGCAGGATGCCATGCTGGCCTACGCGCAGAGCGTGCGAGCGGACGACAGTATCACCGACATCGTCAACATCGGCATCGGTGGCTCGGACCTGGGGCCGCAGATGGCCGTGCTCGCGCTCGAACCGTTCGCGCTGCCCGGCAAGCGCTTTCACTTTGTCTCCAATGTGGACGGGCACGAATTGGATGCAGTGCTCCAGCGTGTCAAGCCGGCCAGCACGCTGTTCCTGATTGCCAGCAAGACCTTTACCACCATCGAGACCATGACCAATGCGCTCTCGGCACGCCAATGGTTTGAGGCCAATGGTGGCAGCGATGTCGGTCGCCACTTCGCCGCGCTGACGACCAATGTGGCGGCGGCGCGTGAGTTTGGCATCCGTAGTACTTTCGGATTTTGGGACTGGGTTGGTGGCCGCTATTCGGTATGGTCGGCCATCGGGCTGCCGTTGGCAATTGCGATTGGCGAGCAGGGTTTCCGTGAATTCCTGGCCGGTGCGCATGACATGGACGCGCACTTTCACCGCGCCGCGCTGGAGCAGAATCTGCCGGTTCGCCTGGCGCTGCTGGACGTCTGGTACCGCAATTTCCATGGCTTCAGCAGCCGTTCCATCGCGCCCTATCACAGCGCG
>CAZZLB010000343.1:0-3912 GCA_964654655.1 uncultured Rhodoferax sp.
CCTAAAAATCAGCAATTAACCTTATGTTGTGTACAAAATTCAGGTCTACCTTATATTATTGCAGACCTGAATTGTACATTTGTTGAGGCCCCGCCGGGATTCGAACCCGGAATGACGGTATGCGAAACGGTAGTTTTATCCAATTAAACTACAGGGCCACTCAAAAACCTGCTGCTCCAACAGCGGGTTTTTTTGTGCTGATTTACAATTACAAATCACGTTAAAGATAACCCGAATCCCAAGGGAGATTTTTGCACGATTAATCGCTTTTATCAACAAAAAATGGGTTGATGAAAATTATACCCCCTTGAACTTGACAATTCCGATTTTTTTACTGTAGCAAAAAAACCCCGGAATGGGTCCGGGGTGATGGGCGTACATCATAGCCCTCAAAGCGCCGTTGCAGCGGCGATTACTTTAATTCAATCCAGGTTCTTATTGTCCACGGAGATGGCTTGTCGCCAACCTCGATGTAGGTACCGGATACAATGCGGCCGGTGGAGGATAGGCTGATTGGCTTTGTAGCGGTACATAGTAGCTGCATCCTGGTATTGAAGAGTTCAATCTTCCATCCTCCCTTTACCGAATTGATCCGGCAGAAGTAAGTAGTGTCGTACTGCAGCAAGACTGTTTTCCCATCGGCCCCTTTGAAGGCTGTGTAGTCAACCTTGGAGTCCTGATGGCTGTACGGTACAGCTATGAGGCCATTCCTTTGTGTCGGAGCCCGGCGCACGCCAAGGCGCAATGAATTACGGCCAAGGAAGTCGCGCGCTCCGCAGATCTTATGGGTGCTGTTATCTGAAGAATTGTAGAGCTGCGCCCAGTCCGGCGTTAGCTTAAACCAAAATTGTACTGTGTCACCGGCATACCTGGCAATTGATGGTTCGGCGTAAGTACCTCCTACAGGGACGGTGTAAAGCTTCATGGACGATTGAGCCGGGACAACGCAGCTTTGTAGGAGTAAGGCTGCAATAACCCATAATGTAGCGCCCTTTCCAACGCCACGCCAAGAGATAATGATGACCAGTAGGATGAGCGTACCAAAGAAGAAACGCCTGTAGAATCTGTGCCATTGGCTATCGCACTGGTGGATCACCTTTGTGTCTATACGCTCAACATTATGGTGAATGGTCAGCGTCTCAAGTGAATCGATGCGAGCCTGTAGGGAGTCGATAGTTGCCTCACAGAGTATCTTGTTACCTCTGCGGACAAGCTTTGTGGTGACGCCTTTTGTGGAGGTCTTACTCAGCACGCTATCCGGATGCTCTGCAGCTGGTGCATTAAGGATGGCCAGCAGACTATCAATATCAATTGAGGTGCTCCGCTCCACAGTATCGTGAATAGTCACGATCTGGCTGTGGAAGCTTCTGGATGTGTCAGTTGATGTCGTGGTGCGCGAAGACTCGGTTATCTTCGGGCAGCAGCTGGTGATGGCCAGCGCGAGAAATAGAAGAAGGATCCTCATGTGTTTTCCGGCTTTGCGGTAAGCTTTTCGATGAACTTGAAGGCAATAGCCGCAAGTGCAATCCACCTCTTTTCTTTGTCAGTAATCCAATCGATCTGGAATCCTGCCGCTTCGGCACCCATTGCGAAACCTACTGCAGCAAGTCCTGCGTATGCAATAGCGTTTAATACTTTGTAGCCTTCCTTACCCCAGTTTTTGAATGAAATCATGATGGTAGTTGTTTGATCTGGAAGTGCATTCCATCCGGACGAGTAGTCCAGTCGGCACCGCATTCCATGTGTTTACGTGATACTTGTATAAAATCAGGGGAGAAAGGATTAAGGCCTCTTCGTAGAGCATCTTCCCGACGTAGGCCAAGCGGATTCTGCGATGCATTCACATCGACAGCCATTGCAAAAGCGTGCAGCGAAAGAGCATTCAGGCCGCGCTTCATACGGATGTTGAAGCAACCATCCCAGGTCTTGATCTCTTTAATGAGTAGTTCGCCAGCAGCGTCCTTGGTGGTCGCCAATTCAGTCAGCCAGTCAATGACAGACTTTGCAAAGTCGTGATGGCAGTAGATTTTGGACGGAATGTGTCCATTTTCATGGATGATGTTTGCCGGTACAGAGTAGGATGCGAGGTTTTTCATCTCCCACTTTGTTGTATCGAAACGCGGATCTCCGTACTTATCAATTAGCTGCTTGCTTGTGACCATCTGTCAATGTTTTTTGGACATACCAATTATTTAACTCAACTAGCTTGGCTTCATGCCGGTCAAGTTGGCGGCCCTGATCTTCGTTTACCTGATGTTCACGAACGATGTCCTTTGCGTTCTGCTGCCCCGTTTCATACACGCCCTTGGCGATGTACAAAAGGAGGCCGAAGCAAGCAGGAAGAAGGTAAACAGTAAGCCACTGATGAATATTGGTAAGTCGTTGTTGCTTTTGAGGGGACATAAAAACCGTCGGTTATTTCAACCAGCGGACGATCTTCCAGCCTTCAGCTGCAGCTTTGCGTTTCGCGCCACGTACAGCAGCACTGCGCTGGCTGTATACTTGTGAGCGGAAGAATGTGCGGTTGCTGTCTGCTTTGTAGGCGAAGAACTGACACTGGCTGTGGTCAACGCGTTCGAGAGAGATCTCCACGCGGATGAGAGTTGCTTTTTTAGCCATGATGAGTTTTGTTGAAGGTTTAAAGAGGCCCGGACGAATTAGCGCAGACGCCCGGGCATAAAGAACGACACTGTGAATTACTTGCTGTTTGCTTCAGCTGCAGGAGCAGGTGCCGCAGGACCAGATGGCTTTGCTTTTTCAGTAGCTGCAGGAGCAGGTGCCGCAGGAGCTTCTGTTACGACATACCAGTCTTTTGCTTCCTTGTCTTCAAGGTTGAAGAGAACTGTTCCCTGGCGTTTGCCGGCCTTGTCATTCCAGTAGACCTTTTCGCCGACGGAAACGATAGATGCGATCTGCTTCTTTGAAGCGAATGCCTCACGAGCAACAGTTGCTCCTTTCTTGAGTTGTTCGAGCGCCTGCTCGAATGAGAGATTTTTCATGTTGTATGTGGGTGATTAGTTGACTTTGATAGTAGGTGAACCCTTCCAATATCCGGACTGATTCAGACCCTTTTGCGACCAGTAGTAAGGCGCAATGCCTCCCGACCAGTTAGCCGTATTTGAAGCATCCCAAGAAGACGGCATTTCGTCGAACGAGAAAATACAGTTGTTGGATGCTGATTTGAATGTCGATCCTGACACCATGTACGGGATATTCTTCACGTAGAAGTGAGGATAGCCACCCGATGATTCTGCACTAAGTAATGTGCCTTTGTATTGGTGGAAAAGACCGTCTATCTGGTATACGCCTTCAAGCAGTTTGCAATAAACGTGAGCCACAGATGGGGTATTCTCTGAGTGTCCCATGTGTATCAACCCATCTTTTACTACTGATGATCCTTTACCGTCGATATACCACCCATATTGGCTATTATCACCCTCACTGATACATTGCTCGTAGATCACGCCACTGGCAGCGTATGCGCTGAATGCAGCTTTAGCATTGGGATAATTAAACACTCTGCATTGCTCGAAACGGGTTGAATTAGATTGTGAGTTGCTACCATCGGCACCAGTCCAGTTACCCATGTTTGCTACAAAGGCTTCGTTTCTGATTCCACCGGCAAGGCAATTCCTTACTCCTGCCATGAGGCAGAAACGCAGTTGATACCCATCCTGCCAGTTAGTAACGTCAACACCTTCTACGATTGTTCCGTATGTAGAAGCCACGTCAAACGCTACCCCTGTACCTTTGCCGATCAGTTCACCGTCACGGATAATAACCGATACGTCCTGCATCAGATTTAACGCTGAATCCTGCGTAGTAACTAAACGGGCAATACCATACGGCAAACCGCTTGCAGATGCGTCATAAATAGCGTTCCCATTTAAGTAGATACAGACCTTCTTCGCC
>CAZZLB010000344.1:0-3897 GCA_964654655.1 uncultured Rhodoferax sp.
GTCGGCACCCCGCAGGCGTAATAAGTATAGAAAAATGGAATCTATTAAATTTTACTGAAGTATTATTTTACTGAAGTAAAAGGATTATGATGCACCGATTATAGCAGCACATACTCGACATTTATCATTAGTAAAGAATGATGCATACATTGATAAGTAGTTCTTGTATTGCATATTACAACCACATACACTACATGATCTAATATATGTGTTGGACAGTTTATCTACAATCTTTACATTATATTTTATATATTTATCATTCAATTCTTTTTGTTTAGTGAGAAGATTGCTTTTTATACGTTCTTGTTTCATCTCCGATTTAATCCTATTGCGCTCATCTTTAATCACTTGTATTAATAGTTTCTTATTCTCATCTCTTTCATCTAATGCCTGACGGTATTCGGAATATGTCTTATAACCATTGCGTCTTGCTACGGCATCATTAGATCTATCTATTGCGGATTGATTTGATTTTGCCTTTTGACTTAGTATATCCTTTACATATTGTGGTCTTGGGATTCCCTTGAGATGATCACTATTGGCTATTCCACCTGCACTTATGTTGCATATTTGATTTGGATAATTTTCTCTATAATACTCTATATATGCTGCTTCTAATGCATATGCTGTAATTTCATCCATATCTTCCTCTATCTTATTGTATTTAACATCCGAATATCCACTTGCTAGTATCTTCTTTAATTTATTATATAAATATGGATTTCTATTACATTTTATATTATTAGACCTAGCATTTGCGATATGATGTTTTATTCTTCTATCATGTCCTTTTCCAATGTATATTGTTTCATTGTTTCTTGGATCTATTAGTTCATATACATAATATTTATTAGTCATAACATTCCTTTTTACTTCAATACCTTGTGGAGTAATGTCTCTCTATTGTATCCGTTCATTATGATATCGGAATAGGACTGCATATAGAGTATGTATTGTTGTATAGCTTGTCTGGTGATGCCGAGCTTATTAATCATATACTTAGTTATATGGGTCTTATGTGGGACTTGATTTGGATTGATTAATATATCAAGCACCAAACGTATGAAGCGTTTTTTTCCTTGTGTCACCGAGCCTTCTTCAATTTTATTGTTCCAGTAAGTTACTACATAATTTATAAATTCTGGGTCTTGATACATATTATATTCTTGCATAGGAGCCGCAAACTCTATCATAGTATCGGTTTCTTCCCCATCTTGATTGGTTATATAACTCTCCATACTGCATATCTTACTGCTATCCCGCTTGTAGTATTGGTGATGCTTCAATAGATTACATAGTTTATTGATAATTACTTGTTGGATATAGGTATGTATCTGTGCTTTAGCTGGGTCATAGTTATTGATGACTAAGTATATGTGAGTCATAACTACATCCCGCACATAGTTTCGGTCTCGATCTATTATATAGTAGGATGGGAACCGATTCAGTTGATACTCAACCATATTTAACAGGGCAGGATGAACTATGGTATTGTATAGTTCATGGTCATTAGTCTCCATCCATTTCTTGGTGGCTTCCGCAATCTCGGGCGTGAAGTATTTGCTCATGTATGTCCTTTAAAGTTAATTATTGACTCCGTTATTTTACGTAATAGAGTATGTTCAAGGTATTTACGTCTGGCTTGATTCTTCTCCCTATACTTTCGCTGATATTCTTTATTATATTTTTCCATATAATATATTCTCATAGATTTGTATTTTTAGCTTATTTAAATTATATCTATCATGATTACGCCTCAAATATTGGTCTCTATTATTATTATAGTAGTTTCTTGCATATTTGCGTAATTTCTTAGCATTTCGCCTCGAATACTCATAATGATACTCCTTAAGCTTATCAGCATTACGCTTGGCATATTCTTTTTGATATATTTTTTGATACGCTTTAATCTTATCAGAGTTACGTTTAACATACTTTCTCTGATACTCTTTATTATATTTTTGTTTCATATCAATAAATAGTATTGAGAAATTGATTAAAGTTATTTTTTATTTCAGACATTATGATATTTGCCGCATTAGCTTTGTATTTGTCTTTGAGATACAAGTGCATAGCTATATGTCCATTGACACTGATATATCTTTCATACTTATCGAAGTTTCTCATAAAATGGACAATGTCTGGTTTATATTGGGAATATATAGGATGTTTGATAGTTCCATGTTTTTCGAACCAATTGATAAAGTCTCTAATGAGTTGGACATGTTCACTCTCCGTGGGGGTTTCTTCTTCAATAATGTCTAGTATATCCTTCTGTTCTCCATCTTGGGTATGGATGGAGGTAATACATGTTGACTCATATCTATATTGTTTATTGTCTGTATGGAACATATAATTTCTCACCGCCGCTGTAATATATGAGTAAAAGTTTCCTTTATCTTTATCCAACATAGGTAATGCTTTCACCGCAACTGCTTCTAATTCTGCTATATTGGAGAAATATTTACACGTTCTTTTGTGAAAATGGAATACACATTCGCATAATTTCAATATGGTTGGTCGCAATTGAGTTTCATATATTATATTTTTCTCTTGAAGTGAAGAGGTTGAATTGTATCGGAGGATACATTGATCTGTGGTGTCAGTCCAATAATTGTTCATGAATATAGATATGATTGAAAAAGTGAAATGTTAAATAAAAAAACTGCACCAGAAATAATACTGGTGCAGTTCTCTATGAATATAGTAAAAGTTGCCAGACAGACAACTTACTGATATGACCAAATTGAATTATACAGATTTCTTTAGAGTTGTCAAGTCTAATGTAAAGGAACTTAAGGTATCTATTAGTATGTCTGGAAGTATGAACCACTTATCTTCACATATTTTATCGGAATCACCGAGGGTTTGCGTCATTCTTCCATAGGTATGTTCATATTTTTCTTCCCCCGATAAATTGTATATCTCACTACTATTAAGTTTCTCTTTCCACACTCTCTTATTGAAATAAAGTATTATCGCCGATGGTTTTACAAACCACATTTTATCATCACTAACATAAACAATGTAATCTTGTCTGCCATAAAGTGATCCAAGGTATCCCCAGTTGTTTATTACTTCAGCAGTCCAGCCATATCGGCTCTTACTCTTGATATCTACCATGCATTTCTTTATATCATTCTTGAAGATATGATAGTCAACATGACTATATTTGTCTTCATTAACGCTTGCCTTTACACAGTTGTATCCCATTGAAGTCATTATCTTTAGGAATTTATCTTCGGTGTTCTTACCCTTACTCATAGTATGGATAGATCTATTGAAATATGGATTTTCTTTAGTCATATATTATATTCTCTCTCTATAATAATAAATATATGCCAATTTCTGAAAAATGGTGAAATATTTAAAAAAACTTGAATTTATTTTTAAATGTGATAATCTGTGGGAAATGAGCATCTGATCCAAGCAGCGGTTATTCTCTCTAGTTTATATACAGTGTTTTTAGTTATGCAGCTTCACCAACCAACTGGATCAAATGCTTTATTTTTTCACTTTTCGCAATCTGTGAGATACTTATAATGTGGAAAGACAAGTATATGACTAAAAAAGAAGCATTGATAAATAAAGAATTGAATGATAAGAAATATCTGTATATCACCAAATGTTTGTTGCCAGTCAAGTTGTTAGAACATATCATCAACCTATCTCCTAAAGAACAAATGCATTATAGTTGGATATGTTCTATTATAAAAACCATCCAACATACTACCAAGAATCCTTTCGGTGCTAATATTCATAAGTCGGTATTTGAAAATAAATTGGACAATTATTACTCATATATTGAGAAGTTGAAAAATTGGGGTATTATTACGGTAAATGACAGTTACTCTACTGGTTCGGAGAATGTTAATGGGTTCACAAAAACTTACAGTT
>CAZZLB010000345.1:0-3894 GCA_964654655.1 uncultured Rhodoferax sp.
TGCAGTGCAGTGGTGGCTGCAACCGAAAGGGCCGGAGACGGCGCATTTGCTCGATGCGGCCACAAAGGAGTTGAACTACGGTCTGCCGGAGTTCGGTATCCGTATGCCTTTCAAGCCGGTTGACTTCACGCAGGTCAACCCGCACATCAACCGTGTGCTGGTGTCGCGCGCACTGCGCCTGCTGGACGCGCAAAGGGGCGAGCGCGTGATCGACTGGTTTTGCGGATTGGGCAACTTCACGCTGCCGATTGCCACGCAGGCGCGCGAGGTGCTGGGCGTTGAAGGCAGCGAAACCCTGGTCGCGCGTTCACGAGAAAACTGCAGACTCAATCAGGGCGCCGACGGGAGTCGAAAGGCGCTGGCGAAGACGGAGTTTGTGGCCAGGAATCTGTTTGAAATCACGCCTGAGATCTTGATCGGCGATGGCGTGGCTGACAAGTGGTTGATCGACCCACCGCGTGAAGGTGCTTTTGCGCTGGCGCAGGCATTGGCTGAGTTGCATCAGCAGCGAATCGATCCGGCCAACCATCCGCTGACGCAAGGGGCACGACTTTGGAGCCCTCCGAAGCGCATTGTTTATGTCAGCTGCAACCCGTCCACGCTGGCGCGCGATGCCGGGCTGCTGGTACACCGTGCGGGTTACCGCTGCTCTGCTGCTGGCGTCGTGAACATGTTTCCGCATACCGCACATGTGGAGAGCATGGCGGTGTTTGACCTGGAGCATTGACAGAAAGCGGCTTGGACCCACACGCCAATCTCTGGTGGAAGCGTTACCGGTTCACGTGCGCGGGTGCGGCCAAAAAGAAAGGCCCCGCAGGGCCTGTCTTTTTGCAGCGGCATTGCCGCCAATTTCAGTCTCGCTCGCCACCCAGGATGCCGAGCAGGGCCAGCAGGCTCTGGAACACGTTGATGATGTCCAGGTAGAGCGCCAGGGTGGCGCTGATGTAATTGGTCTCGCCGCCGTCAACGATCTGCTTGAGATCATAGAGCATGTAGGCGCTGAAGATGCCGATCGCCATGACCGAGATCACCATCATGCCGGCGCTGGAGCCGACAAAGACATTGATGATGCCGCCAACCATCAGCGCGATGGCGCCGACGAACAGCCATTTGCCCATGCCGGAGAGGTCGCGCTTGATCACGCTGGACAGGCTTGCCATGACAAAGAATACGCCGGCTGTGCCGCCAAACGCTGTCATGATCAGGTCGGAGCCGTTCCTGAAACCCAGCACCATGGCGATCATGCGTGAGAGCATCAAGCCCATGAAGAAGGTAAAGCCCAGCAGGACCGGGACGCCCATGGCGGAATTCTTGGTCTTCTCGATCGCGTACATGAAGCCGAAAGCGCCGCCCAGAAAAACGATCAGGCCCATGCCACCGCCCAAGGAACGGGTCATGCCGGTGGCTACTCCCAGCCAGGCACCCAGCACGGTCGGTATCAGGCTCAGAGCCAGCAGCCAGTAGGTATTGCGCAGCACTTTGTTGCGCTGCTCGGTGACGGAACCCAGGCCGTAGCTGCGGTCGATCGATTGAACGTTGTCAGTCATGGTCAAAACTCCTAAAGTCATTGGCGAACAAGGCATGCCGTTTGGCACACGCGAACTGTCCGGCAAAGTATCCTCGCTTTGCAGGCTGAAGATGGTGCGCATTCTAGGGGAATCAAGATATGCTTGCCTTTTTCCTGCAATAAAGGCTGGTCATGAAGCAAAAACCCTATCTCGAACTCTCCGACGTCAATGCGATCCTGGATGCGGCGCAGGACGAAGCCATGAAAAACAACTGGGCCGTGACCATTGCCATTGTGGACGACGGTGGGCATTTGCTTGGCCTGCGCCGGCTTGACGGCGCGCCTGCCGTATCGGCACATATTGCCCCGGCCAAGGCGCACACGGCGGCGCTGGGTCGCCGCGAAAGCAAGGTCTATGAGGACGTCATCAACGGTGGACGCACTTCTTTCCTGAGCGCGCCGGTCATACAAGGCATGCTCGAAGGTGGGGTGCCGGTCATGAAGGACGGCCAATGCATGGGCGCAGTGGGCGTCAGCGGTGTCAAGTCGAGTGAAGACGCCCAGGTTGCACGTGCCGGGATTGCTGCGCTGGCTTTGTGACGTGGTTGTTTAGTGGCCGAGCCGCTCCGGTTTGATCTCCTGCAGGATGATGGTGGCGATTTCTTCGATCGATTTGGTGGTTGTTGAAAGCCACCGGATGCCCGAGCGGCGCATCATGGCTTCTGCTTCGGCAACTTCGATCAGACAGTTCTCAAGCGAGGCGTACTTGGAATTGGGTCGGCGCTCGTTGCGGATTTCGCTCAGGCGTTTGGGCTGAATCGTCAGACCGAACAGCTTGCTCTGATGCTGCAGCAGTGCTGGCGGCAAATGGCGGCGCTCAAAGTCTTCCGGGATCAAGGGGTAGTTGGACGCCTTGAGACCGTACTGCATTGCCAGATAGAGAGAGGTGGGTGTCTTGCCGCTGCGGCTGACGCCGATCAGAATGACGTCCGATTCGGCGAGGTCACGGTGGGATTGCCCGTCGTCATGGGCCAATGAAAAGTTGATGGCTTCGATGCGCGCCTGGTATTCCTTGCTCTTGCTGGCGTCACTGAAGCGACCGACATGGTGGCTCGACTTGAGATTGAGTTCCGCTTCGAGCGGCATGATGAACGTGCCGAACATGTCAAGCAACAGCCCCCGACAGCCATCCGTTATGACTTTGAGCACTTCGGCGTTCACCAGGGTGGTAAAGACAATCGGTTTGTTGCCGTCAATCAGTCCGGCATGATTGATCTCATTGACGGCCCGCAGTGCCATCTCGATGGAATCAACAAAGGGGAGCCGAAGGTAGCGAAATCCCGTTTCAAACTGCGCAAGAATAGCTGTGCCGAAGGTCTCGGCAGTGATGCCTGTACCGTCAGAAACAAAGAAGACCGTTCGATTGGACATGATGAGTAGGGCGCTTCACAGAGCTGTAACATTTTGCCGGAATCAAAGCCATTGTGAATCGTCTGGCGACCTACAATGCAACGCAGACCCCTCTAATTTTTTCATGCGCGGCACAGATTCAACAGAACAACGACAAAGCACTGTTGTCAGCATGGGCATCGCAGGCGCTCCGGAGCCCCTGGCCCGGTCGCTGGAACCGTTTTTAACTTCTGGAGCTTTTTCATGTCTGCACTGTTTGACTCGACCGCACTGGTCGTACCGTTTGAAAACCTGAGGATGTCGGACGTCGATTCGGTTGGCGGCAAGAACGCCAGCCTCGGCGAAATGATTTCGAACCTGCCCGCTGGCGTGCGTGTGCCTACCGGTTTTGCCACCACCGCGCATGCCTTTCGCCGCTTCCTCGCGCATGGTGATCTGGGTGGCAGGATCAATCAGCTGCTCGATGCACTGGATACGGAGGATGTGCGCGAACTGGCCAAAGTGGGTGCCGAAATCCGTGCACTGGTCGAGGCGCAGCCGTTTCCGGCCGATCTGGAACAGGCGATTCGCGCCGCTTTTCTTGAACTCAGCGTGGACAGCCCGCAGGCCTCGTTTGCTGTGCGATCCTCGGCAACGGCGGAAGATCTGCCCGACGCGTCGTTTGCCGGTCAGCAGGAGACTTTTCTCAATGTCACGGGCATTGACGCCGTGCTGCACAAGATTCGTGAGGTTTTTGCCTCGCTCTACAACGACCGCGCCATCAGCTACCGGGTACACAAAGGCTTTGCTCACGAGCATGTGGCTCTGAGCGCAGGGATTCAGCGCATGGTGCGTTCCGACATCGGCGCAGCCGGCGTCATGTTCACGATCGATACGGAATCTGGTTTTACCGACGTGGTGTTCATCACATCGAGTTACGGGCTGGGCGAAACGGTGGTGCAGGGTGCAGTGAATCCCGACGAATTTCATGTTCACAA
>CAZZLB010000346.1:0-3891 GCA_964654655.1 uncultured Rhodoferax sp.
CTCGGTGCACTGGCTGCGCTTCACCGCACAGGCGCCCAAGGGGGAGTCCGGCGATTGGTTGCTGGAAATTCATCCAAGCTACCTGGACGACATTCGATTGTTCGAGTCAGACCCGGCGCACCCTGGCGCATTCATCGAGCGGCGCAGCGGCGACAAACTCCCGTTTAGCGTGCGTGAGGCGCCGTATCGCGGCTTTGTATTCCACATCGCCTTGACTGAGCAGCAGCACCGCACCTTCCACCTGCGACTGCAGACCACCAGCACATCCATGGTGATGATGAAGCTATGGCCGGTCAAGCGCTTCAATGCCGCTGTGCCGGTCGAGTATGCACTGCTGGGCGCCGCCATCGGCCTGCTGCTGATCATCCTGGTCATCAACCTGATCTACCAGTTGCAGCAGGGTGAAGCCATCAATCTGCATTACACCGTGTACATCGCAGCCGTACTGATGAGTTCGGTTTTTGTTCAGGGATTTGCCGCACAGTTCCTGTGGCCAGATCGGCCGGCGCTGGTGAACGACCTGCAAAACATCAGCAGTTTTCTGATGACAGCAGCGGCCGGCCGACTCTACCAAAGCGTGCTGATGGTCGAACGGCAACAGCGCCTGATCTGGTTGGCGTATCGAATCCTGACCTTCCTGCCTTTGTTCCTGATGCCGGCCATTTTCTTGGGTTATTTCACGGAAGCCCAGCGCATCGTGCTCGGCTATGCCACCTTGATGGCCCCTGTTGCGCTGTGGCGCAGTTTCCAACTGCTGCGCGGCAAGATCGCCGGTGGCGTCATATTGGTCGCCGCAACCATGATCAGCGTCGCGGCCATTGGTATGGTGACGACGCAGGCGCTGGGGTTCTTCCCTGGTAACTTTGTCTTGCTTCACGCTTTACTGATCGGCACCATCGGCAATGTCATTGCCATGCATTTGGTCGTCGGTGCCCGTGCGCGTGCAGAAAAGTTGCTGCATCAGCAAGCCATCGCCCAAGCGCAGCAATCGGAAATGAAAGCCGGGCGCGAAAGGCAAGCGCGCGAAGAGCAGGCGAACTTCATCGCCATGATCACCCACGAAATCAAGACACCGCTGGCCAGCGTCGTCGCCGCCGCTGACGCGTTGGAGATACTCAACCAGAAGTCCTCACCTGAAATCATGTCGCGCATTGAGCGCATTCGCCACAGTGCGCAACGCATCGACGGTATCTTCAATCGCTACCTGCAGATTGATCGTACCGACACCGCGCGAACCAAGCCAAACTTTTTGAGGCACTCGCTGTATGAAGTCGTGTCGCTTGCGGCGCGCCAGGTCACGGGTGCGTCGCACCGTTTGCGCCTGCATCTTGGCGACGATGTGCGTATGCTGTGCGATGCTGACCTGATTGCCACTGCGATTCTCAACCTGATCGACAACGCGCTGAAATATTCGCCAGACGATGAACTGGTGGAAGTGAGCACCACGCTGGTGGCGGGCAGGCAAGTCCTCATCGACGTAGCCGACCGCGGCCCCGGCGTACCCGAGGAACTGCGGGAAGCCATCTTCGAGCGCTACATGCGCGCGCCCGAACATGCCAATATCCCCGGCATCGGTATAGGCCTGTCCCTGGTGCGCCAGATTGCTGCCACGCACCATGGCAGCATCGAGGTACTTGACGACGAGAGCGGTGGCGCCCGCTTCCGTTTGACCCTGCCTATCCGCACGGACGCCGCAATGTCAGGAATTGACAGCCAACACGAAGTTTGACTTCCTAGAATTGGCAATTACCTGAAAGGGGGTTAGCCACGGTGATTCGTGTACTTGTGATCGAAGACGACCCCGGTCTTCTCGACGATGTCATCTTCGGCCTGCGCCACGAAGGCTTCGAAGTCTCGGGCGCGCCCGATGGCAGTGACCTGGTGCAGCGTCTTGAGCGCCAACCGGTGGATGTTCTGGTCCTGGATTTGACGCTGCCCGGTGAGGATGGTCTGATCATCGCCAGCCGGCTGCGCAAGACCCATCCGAATCTGGGTGTGGTGATGCTCACCGGTCGCACCAGCGTCAGTGACCGCGTGATAGGCTTCGAATCCGGCGGCGACATGTATCTGTGCAAGCCGGCCGAGCGCAGTGAGCTGGCAGCCGCCATCCGTGCGGTATCGCGCCGCGTGGCCATGCTGCCACCGCAAAAGGCCACGTGGATTCTGGAACGCGATGGCATGAAACTGATCGGTCACGACGGCATCGAGATTATCCTGACGCGCCAGGAGTTCCTCTTGCTGCAGGTCTTCTCCAAGGCCTATGGCGGCGAAGCTTCGCGCAGGAAACTGATCGAGGGGCTGGAGAAGAATTACCTCGATTACGACGAGCGCCGGCTCGAAACCCTGGTCAGCCGTCTGCGCCGAAAGATCACCGGGATGACTGGCGCGAAAGACCTTATCCGCTCCATGCGCACCGAAGGCTACCTGTTCACCGAACCGGTCAAGGAACGCTAGCCGCGCCCCAATGTCAGCCTTTGTCAGTGTCAGTATTTGACAGCATTCCTCCAGCTGTTTTCCCTAGACTCATTCCATAGCCCGTGATGCATTTTGCACAGGGGATTTTTGGGGGGCAGCGTGAAAACAGTTTTGAGACGTTCCAGTTTGGCGTGCCTGATGGCCGCATCGTTTGCCAGCAGCACTGTGCTCGGACAAGTCCCCGATGCCGGCAGCCTGAGACAAGAAATCGAGCGCCAGCGCGAGGTCCAGTTGCCGCGCAAGCTGGCGCCGACGGTCCCGGCCGAGCCGCCTGCCCTCAAGGCCCTGACCGGGCAAACCATCACCCTCACATCCTTCCGCTTTGCCGGCAATACCTTGCTCGGCGTCGAGCAGTTGGCCGCTGCGGTCGCGCCATACCTCCATCGCCCGATTGACTTCAACCAACTCCAGGATGCCGCAACCGCCGTCGCCAACACGTATCGCGAGGCCGGCTGGACGGTGCGGGCCTACCTGCCGCAGCAAGACATCACCGACGGCATCGTCACCATCCAGATCGTCGAGGCTGTATTCGGTGGTGTGCAACTCGAAGGCGCGCCAGCCACACGCATCAGCCTGGCACAAATTCAACGTGGTTTTGATGCACAACAAAAAACCGGGGCGCCGCTCAACGCCGATGCGCTGGACCGCGCGCTCTTGCTGGCCGACGACCTGCCCGGCGTAGCCGTCTCGGGCAGTCTGCGCGAAGGCACGCAAGCCGGCCAGACCGAACTGGTCATCAAGCTGGCAGACGAACCGCTGATCGCGGGCGAGGCCACGCTCGACAACACTGGCAGCCGCTCCACCGGCTCCAGCCGTCTGAGCGCCAGCCTCAACCTCGGCAGTCCGCTGGGCGTCGGCGAGTTGATCAGCAGCAACCTGGTTCACACCGAAGGCAGCGACTACCTGCGCCTGGGCGGGACACTACCGCTGGGTGACAAGGGCTGGCGTGTCGGCGTCAATGCCTCCAACATGGCCTACCGGCTCGTCACCGCAGAATTTGCTGCGCTCGACTCCAAAGGCACCTCCAGCAGTGCTGGGCTGGAAGCCAGTTTTCCCATCATCCGTTCGCGACTGCAAAACCTGTACTTCAGCGCCAATGCCGACTTCAAGTCCTTTGACAATGAGGCCAACGGCACCACCACCACGCACTACAAGTCCAGCAGCGTCACGCTGGGTCTGAACGGCAACCTGTTCGACAAGCTCGGCGGCGGTGGCGCCAACAGCGCCAGCCTCCAACTCACCGGTGGCCAACTCGATCTGAGCGATTCACCGAATCAGGCCGCTGACGCAGCCAGCACGAAGGTCGATGGCGGCTACCGCAAGCTGCGTTACAGCGTCAGCCGCCAGCAGGTCATCACCGACGAGATCTCGCTCTACGCCGCCCTGTCAGGTCAATGGGCCAGCAAGAACCTCGAC
>CAZZLB010000347.1:0-3880 GCA_964654655.1 uncultured Rhodoferax sp.
CCGCGTCCGAGAGTTCGGCTGTGACAACCAGTGAGGCAGACCATTCCTCGGCGGCGGACAGGGTGTCCGACTTGAAATCAAGTTCTGCGGGCAGGAACACGCGACGCAAGACTGGTTGATCACTTGTGTCGGTGAGCGTCAGTTCGATCGCTGGTGCCGCCACCGGAGCGGTCGACCTGTTTCTGACAGTGAAATTCAGGCGATAGGAATTTCCCGAGACCTTGCTGAAGGAGGCGCGATCAATCGTGATCGCATCTTTCTGACGCGGCGCCGAGACCTGGCATTTCAGCGGCAGACAAAGAGCCACCAGCCAGGGCTTCAGTGCGGGCAGCAGCGCAGCGATGTGGTCGCGTTCGTGGCGCACTATCTGTCCGGTGAGTCCGAGAAACAGTGCCAAGCACAAGAGAACCAGAACGAAGCGCCGCAATGGCTTGTTTCGACGCGTCTTGGGTGGTTCAATGTTCAGAAAAGTAGCGCCGTTCAGTTCTTCGCTCTGAGGGTCGCTGCCAGGCGCAGCGGCGTCCAATCCCGACGGAGGTTCCTGGTCGGGAGATGCGTGTGCTACCTCGGGCGCCGCGTCAATGATGTCACCGCTCGCTGCCAGTGGTTCGGAGCCAGTGTCAGGATTCGCCGCCGTGTCTGTTTGCACAGTGTTGGCCAGCAAGTGCAGCGATGCGTCGAAGATGGCATCACATGAACCGCAGCGAACCCATCCTTCCGAAATTCGAAGCTGGTCCGGAACGACCTTAAACAGGGTTTGACAGGCCGGGCAACGTGTGATCAGGCTCATGAAAGACAAATTCTAGGCCAGCCCTTGCTGTGAATCAGCGCTGCGCGTTCATGCGAATCCAGCCGTCTTCCTCGCAGGTGATGTGAAGTTGGCAATACGGCGCATAAGCGGCTTTCAATTCCTCTGCCTGGCGCGCAAGAATTCCGGCCAGAACAAGCGAGCCACCTGGTGCCACATAAGACCACAGCAGCGGTGCCAGGACTTTCAACGGGATTGCCAGAATATTGGCCAACACGGTCTGATAAGCACCTGTTGCCACGTCGGGAGTGCCGGCGCGAAGGCTCACCTGATTTGCCTTGGCGTTCATGACGGTGGATTGCACTGCAGATGCGTCAATGTCAACGGCATCGATGTCGCTTGCACCAAATTTGGCGGCGCCAATGGCGAGGATCCCGGAGCCGCAACCGTAATCAAGGACGCGTCCGAGCTCGGCTTGTTGTGCAATCCATTGCAAGCACATTCTGGTCGTGGGGTGGGTGCCGGTACCGAAGGCCAGTCCTGGGTCGAGCTCAATGACGATCCTTGCCTGCGCTGGGGGCTGGTGCCAGCTTGGCACGATCCAGAATTCGGGCGTGATTTCGACCGGCGCAAATTGCGACTGTGTGAGCCGAACCCAATCCTGTTCGGGCACTTCCCGGTTCGCCAGAATCGAGCATTCGGCGAAGAACGCCTGCTCCTGCAGGATAGTCAGTGCATCTTTGGCCAGGGCTTGCGAGTTGTAAAGGGCGCATACCCTCGAACGTTGCCAACCTTCCTGCGGTGCTGGCATCCCGGGCTCGCCAAACAAGGCTTGTTCTGCGTCGGTCTGGGCGTCTGCGTCCTCGACGCTGATGCTCAGTGCGTCCAGCGCATCAAGGGCATCACTTAAATGCTCGAGCTGGCTTTGTGGACATATCAGGACTATTTCAAACATGCATGGTTCAGCTCAACGCTGATGTTGACTGAGCCACTCTTCAAGGTAATGAATATTGGTGCCACCTGACACAAATTTCGCGTCCAGCATCAATTCGCGGTGCAGCGCAATGTTCGAATGGATGCCCTCCACAACGGTTTCGCCTAGCGCCGTGACCATGCGGGCCAAAGCCTGTTCACGCGTATCTCCGTGCACGATGATTTTGCCAATCATCGAGTCGTAGTTAGGCGGAACAAAATAGTTGGTGTAGATGTGTGAATCGACTCGCACACCTGGGCCGCCGGGGGCATGCCACATGCTGATGCGTCCGGGAGATGGTGTGCACTTGTAGGGGTCTTCGGCGTTGATGCGGCATTCGATCGCATGTCCGCGAATCTGGATCTGGCGCTGTGTAAAGGGCAGTTTCTCCCCAGCTGCCACCATGATCTGCGTCTTGACAATGTCGACACCGGTGGTCATCTCAGTGACAGGATGTTCGACCTGCACGCGGGTGTTCATTTCTATGAAGTAGAACTCGCCGTTTTCATACAAGAACTCAAAGGTTCCGGCGCCCCGGTAGCCTATTTTCTTGCAGGCTGTAACGCAGCGTTCACCCAGTCGTTCAATCAGTTTTCGGGCGATGCCGGGTGCCGGCGCTTCTTCGATGATTTTCTGGTGCCTGCGTTGCATGGAGCAGTCTCGTTCACCGAGATAGACCGCATTCTTGAATTTATCGGCCAGAACCTGAATTTCGACATGGCGGGGATTCTGCAGAAACTTTTCCAGATAAACGGCTGGATTGCCGAATGCGGCACCGGCCTCGGCCCGTGTCATGCTCACTGCGTTAACCAGCGCAGCCTCTGTGTGCACGACCCGCATCCCGCGTCCACCACCACCTCCGGCGGCCTTGATGATTACCGGATATCCCACCGCTTTGGCGATGCGGCGAATTTGCGCCGGGTCATCAGGCAACTCACCTTCTGATCCGGGGACGCAGGGTACACCCGCCTTGATCATGGCTTGTTTGGCTGATACCTTGTCGCCCATCAGGCGGATCGATTCGGGCGTGGGTCCGATAAACTGGAATCCGCTTCTCTCCACCCGCTCGGCAAAGTCGGCGTTCTCGCTGAGAAAGCCGTAGCCCGGATGAATGGCCTCGGCGTCGGTTACTTCGGCTGCGGAGATGATGGCAGGCATGTTCAGATAACTCAGCGCTGACTGGGCCGGGCCGATGCATACCGCTTCCTCAGCCAATTTAACGTACTTGGCTTCCCGGTCTGCTTCGGAGTAAACCATGACCGCGCGGACACCGAGTTCGCGACAGGCGCGTTGAA
The DNA here is from genome assembly GCA_964654655.1 of uncultured Rhodoferax sp. Lineage (GTDB taxonomy): Bacteria > Pseudomonadota > Gammaproteobacteria > Burkholderiales > Burkholderiaceae_C > Rhodoferax. Next base: position 3,017 of record CAZZLB010000347.1, read on the forward strand.
TTCTTAGGGCGATTTCACCCCGATTGGCAACCAGGATTTTTTTGAACATGGACTGTGGCGCCTGGCTTTACTCTATGGTGAATAGTGGCTGCCCGTATTCAACCGCTTGCCCGTTCTCGCAGTGGACCTGGGTTATCACCCCCGATTTGTCTGACTCGATTTCATTGAGAATCTTCATTGCTTCGATGATGCAAATGGTCTCGCCAGCCTTGATGGAGTCACCGATTTCGACGAAAGACTTGGCGCCTGGTGAAGCGGAGCGGTAAAAGGTACCGACCATTGGCGATTTGACGTTGTGGCTGGCCATGGCGGGAGGAGGCGCCAAAGGCGCAGGTTCGGTTACTGCGGAGGCGGAGGAAACAGTTGGAGCGCCCATCTGTGCGGCAACTGTGGTCAGGACCGGCTGCTGAGGTGTCAATGCGCCGCTGCCCTTGACGATGCGCACCCTGCCTTCTGCTTCGGTAATTTCCAGTTCCGAAACATTGGAGTCTGACACCAGGTCGATCAGCGTCTTCAATTTTCTCAAGTCCATGAGGTCTCCGGCAAATTTCGATCAACAGTTGCTTAATTTACATTAAATTAATCAAAAAAGCTGATATTTGTATCTATTTTACAGAAAAATAATGTTAACCAAAATAAAATTCATGTTCTTCCAGGGTCACATTGTTACGTGGATGTGAGCCAGGTGCGCAGCTCGTCGGGTGTGACTTTTCCCATTTTACGATGAACAATTCGTGCGCTCTGGTCGATCACGGCTGTGAATGGCAAGGCGCCGATCAAATTGCCGAGCGATTTGCTGAGTTCAATTCCGGCAAATCCCGTCAAAGCGACAGCAAAACTGACCGGTGAATGTGCCAGGAAGTG
>CAZZLB010000348.1:0-3877 GCA_964654655.1 uncultured Rhodoferax sp.
TCGGCCGTTTCGCCACCGATCAGGGCGCAGCCCGAGAGTTCGCAACCGCGTGCAATGCCGCCGACGACAGCAGACGCTGTCTCGACGTCCAGTTTGCCGCAGGCAAAGTAGTCCAGAAAGAACAGGGGCTCAGCGCCCTGAACCAGCACATCGTTGACGCTCATCGCCACCAGGTCAATGCCGACGGTGTCGTGCATCTGCCATTCAAAGGCCAGCTTGAGCTTGGTGCCCACACCGTCGGTGCCGCTTACCAGCACTGGCTCGCGATAGCGCTTGGGCACCTCGAACAGCGCGCCAAAGCCACCGATGCCGGCCAGCACGCCCTCTCGCATGGTTTTCTTGGCCAGCGGTTTGATGCGTTCGACCAGCGCGTCACCGGCGTCAATATCGACTCCCGCGTCTTTGTAGGAAAGGGCAGTGGGGGGCAGTGCGCTGGTCATGTAAAGTTCGTGGTCGGTTGAGCTGGGCTGGGGCGAGCGCCCTGTCCCTATAGAATTGCCTTCATTTTACGAGGCTTGGCACAGCCCACCTGAATGCAATTTTCGTCCACCCAAAAAAGAACCCTGGCCTGGGCAGCGATCGCGCTGCTCATCGGCTTTGTGCTGTGGCTGCTGACGCCGGTTCTGACGCCATTTGTGGTGGCGGCCGTGCTGGCTTACGCGCTGACGCCGCTGGTCGATCGACTCGCGGCGAGTGGCGGTGGCCGACTGCCGCGCGTGCTGGCGGTGCTGCTGGTGGAACTGGTCTTTATCATTGTGGTGCTCGGGATCGCGCTGTTGATGGTGCCAATTCTGGCCAAGGAACTGCCGCAGTTGCGCGAGCAGGTACCCGTGCTGCTGGATGGTGTCAATGGCTGGCTGAAACCCTTTCTGGCCCAGTTCGGCATCAAAATTTCCCTGGATTTGCCCAGCATCAAGGGCTTTGTATTGAAGTACCTGAGCGCCAATGCCGAGGACACGCTGACCTCGGTGCTGAGTTCGCTGCGGCTCGGCGGCAGCGTCGCCTTCGCCATCTTCAGCAATGCGGTGCTGGTGCCGGTTGCCCTGTTTTACCTGTTGATGGACTGGCACCGCGTGGTGGAACGCACACTTGAATGGGTGCCGCCCCGGGCGCGCCTGGCCTACGACAGTTTTACCAATGAGGCAGATGCCGTGCTCGGCCAGTACCTGCGCGGGCAGTTGCTGGTGATGCTGGTGCTGGCCGTGTATTACAGCGCGGGCCTGGCGCTCTTTGGGCTGGATCTGGCGCTGCCCATCGGCATCTTTACCGGGCTGGCAGTTTTTGTGCCCTACGTTGGCTTTGGCCTCGGTCTGATCCTGGCAACGCTGGCGGGCTTGCTGGAATTTGCCGCGACGGCAGGTGCGACCAAGGCGCTCATCATGGTCGGGTCTGTGTACGGTCTGGGGCAGGTGATCGAGGGCTTCTTTCTGACCCCAAGACTGGTCGGTGAACGCATCGGCCTGCATCCGCTGGCGGTGATCTTTGCCTTGCTGGCCTTTGGACAGTTGCTGGGCTTTGTCGGCGTTCTGATTGCCCTGCCTTCCAGCGCCGTACTGCTGGTAGCGCTACGCCGCGCGCAGGCCCACTACCGCGCGAGCAAGCTCTACCTAGGCTAGCGCAGGTCATGAGACAGATCGCTCTTGACATTGGCCTGGTCTCCGGGCCTACGCTGGCGAGTTACTTTGCCGGGCCCAATGCGGCAGCATTGCGGCACCTTGAACTGTGGGCTGGAGCGGCCCATGCCGGCAGCGTTGTGCGGTCGCCCGTGCCAAGCTATTTGTGGGGTGCACAGGGCAGCGGCAAGACGCATCTGCTCAAGGCGGTGCAAGCGGCACTGAGCGAGCAGGGAGCACGAGTCGGCTGGCTTGATGCCGGCATGCTCGATCCGCCAGAGTTTGACGAAGATTGGGCAGCTGTGATATTGGACGATGTGCAACTCTACGGCGCGGTACAACAGCAGGTCGCCTTCAAATGGTTCGTCAACGCGCAAACACACCAGCGCGCCGTGCTGGCTGCAGGCGCTGCGCCACCGGTGGAACTCAAATTGCGCGACGATCTGCGAACGCGCCTGGGCTGGGGCCACATCTTTCACCTGCAACTGTTGAGTGAACCCGAGCGTCGCGCAGTACTGCGCCAGTCGGCCGATGCGCGTGGAGTTTTCCTGGGCGATGAGGTGATGGACTTCATGTTGACGCGCTTCAGCCGCGATCTGGGCAGCCTGCTGGAACTGCTCGACCTGATTGACAATTACGCCTTGCAGACAAAGCGGGCCATCACCATTCCGCTGATCAAGTCGATGATGGAGGAATCCTGAAGCCATGAAGCTGACCCTGTTCGACCTGGATCACACGCTGCTCACCATCGATTCCGATCATTCCTGGGGCGTTTTCACGACCACGATAGGATGGACCGACCCTGTTGAGTTCAAGCGGCGCAACGACGAATTTTTTGCCCACTACCAGGCCGGCACGCTGGACATTCACGACTACGTGCGGTTTGCCACCGAGGCACTGCGCCAGCAGGGCGCGGCCCGGGCAGAGGCGGCCCATGCCGAATTCATGCGCAGTGTGGTTCAACCAGCCATCACGCCACAGGCACTCGCACTGGTGCGTGAGCACATGCAGGCGGGTGACCAGGTCGTCATCGTCACGGCAACCAATGAGTTTGTGACCCGGCCTATCGCCCAGGCGTTCGGCGTGACGGAACTGATCGCGGTCGAACTGGAACGCGACAACACCCCGGCTGGCACCGGCTGGATCACCGGGGAAATACGCGGCGTGCCCTCGGCCCGCGAAGGCAAGGTGACCAGGGTTGAGCAGTGGCTGGCGCTGCGGCAAATGGACTGGAACGACGTTGAAAGCACTTTCTACACCGACTCCATCAATGATTTGAAGCTAATGGAAAAAGTCACGCATCCGGTCGCCACCAACCCCGATGCGGCCCTGCGTCCCATCGCGCTGGCGCGCGGATGGCGCATACTTGAGCTGTTTTAAGTGATCCTCAAAACGCGCGCCTGTAATGTCGTCACTGCGAGCGAAGCGCGGCAGTCCATGCATGGATCGCCACATGCCTTCGGCCTTCGCGATGACAACAGTTCAGGCAGAGTGCTGCGGGTCTGTTCAATTTAGTTTCAGGTAGCAATGATCAAAAGATTTATCGAAAAGCTGCTGGGCAAATCGCCTTCAGCGGCAAAAGGCAAAAAGCTGCAGTTTGGCAAGCGCGAGGAAGTGGGCGTCGCCGCCCACGGCATTGACCCGAACCTGGTCGATGAACGTGCCCAGAACGTGGTGCGCACCCTGAAGAACGCCGGCTTTGAAGCCTACATTGTCGGCGGCGCTGTGCGTGACCTGATGGTCGGCTTGCGGCCCAAGGATTTTGACGTCGCCACCAATGCCACTCCGGAGCAGGTCAAGGGTCTGTTTCGGCGCGCTTTCATCATTGGCCGGCGTTTTCGCATCGTGCATGTGGTGTTCGGCCGGGGTCGTGAAAACGAGGTGATCGAGGTTTCGACCTTTCGCGCTTACATGGACAACGCGGCGGCGGAGCAGGTCGCCGGCAACGAGAAGACCAGCAGGAGTGAACTCGCAGGCATGAAGCATGCAGTGGACGCCACCGGGCGCGTGCTGCGCGACAACGTCTGGGGCCCGCAGGAGGAGGACGCGGTGCGGCGTGATTTCAGCATCAACGCCATGTACTACGACCCGGAGACACAGATCGTGGTGGATTACCACAACGGCATCAGGGACGCGAAGAAGCGCGTCATCCGCATGATCGGCGACCCGGCCACGCGCTACCGTGAGGACCCGGTGCGCATCATCCGCGCCGTGCGTTTTGCCGCCAAGCTCCCCACAGATTTCATGAAGGATGTCGCTAATGA
>CAZZLB010000349.1:0-3875 GCA_964654655.1 uncultured Rhodoferax sp.
ACCGTCCGGCTCGAAGCGGCTGTTGCGGAAGGTGACGCTCGGTGGGCCTGACCAGGCGCGCTCGGCTACCGGATGGCGTGGATCACCGGGGTAACAGATGACGCGCTGACCATCCTGGTCGAACGGTGAGGGTTCGATCAGCGCCGGCGGCCGGTTGCGGGCCGCTGCGAGGATGGCGGCGACGCTGTCAAAGTGCGTCAACTGACTCAGCGTGAGTATCTGCGGCGGCGCCATCTCGATCTGGCTGTCCCAATACTGGCGCAATGCCTGGGTGGGACTGAGCCAGACGGTTTCGGTGGCTTCATGGTCGTCGTGCAGTGCCTCCTGTCCCTGCGGCGCCTGGGCCACAAAGAAGCGCGTGTCAAAACGCTTGTGGCTGAGCGATGCCACGCGCGGCGTGATCCAGCGCGACCAGGGGGCCAGATGGCGTGTCTGCAGCGGCAAAGCCAGTTGCTGCAACACATCCACAAAGCCCTTGCCGGCGCCTAGCAGCGCGCGCGCCTCCTGTAGCTGCTCAGGAGCCATACCCTCGCACAGCAACAGACCACACTCCTCGAAGGTTTCGCGCAGGGCGGTGACGTACAGTGCAGCAGCGGTCTTGGCGCTCAGATCCGCCTCCTGCAAGATCTGCAGCAAGTGTTGCAATGGCTGGTCGAAAAAGTGTTCGGCGATCTCACCGTCCGCGTCGTCCAGCTTGCCACCGGGAAAGACGTGCACGCCGCCCAACACATTGGAATTACCGTGCCGGCGCACCATCAGAACTTCGGGGCCGAGCGCGCTGTCACGCAGCAGCATCACCGTGGCGGACGCCAGCGGTGCAGTGTGAACTTCATCAGAGTGGATTTCAATGGCCATATGCGCATTGTCGGCGATGGCGGGTCGGTGTGATGTCGCCAACGGGAAAATCGGTTCAAATCTGCCCATGAACACAGCAAACAAAAGTCTCTCCAGACGTGCAGCGCGCCGCTTCTGGGGTTGGGGCGCGGCCGACACGATGCTGGACGCGCGCGAACAGGCCACCGTCAAGTTCATGGTCGAGCAGTTGGGCGGCCAGTATGCCGCGCTGACGCCACCGGCGGTGCAAGACTTCGATCTGCCTGCACCCCGAATTGCGGCCCCGGCAGCGCTCGCGGCCATGTTCTCCAGCGCAGCGCTGGACCGGCTCAATCACGCCTATGGCAAGAGCTATGCCGACTGCGCGCGAATGTGGCTGCGCCAGGTGCCCCGGCCGCCGGATTGGGTCGCCTATCCGGATGACGAGCAGGCCGTCGTCGACATCCTGGACTGGGCCGCGCGCAATCAGGTTGCCGTGATTCCCTACGGCGGCGGCAGCAGCGTTTGCGGCGGCGTGGAGCCAGCAGTCGGGCAGGACTATCCCGCAGTCATTTCCCTGGACATGGAGCGCCTGGGCCAGGTACTGGAAGTGGACACGGTGAGCCGCGCTGCACGCATCCAGGCCGGCGCCTACGGCCCCGACATCGAAGCCAGCTTGCGAACACACGGCCTGACGCTGCGGCACTTTCCGCAGAGCTTTGAGTTCTCCACACTCGGGGGCTGGATCGCCACGCGCGCCGGCGGTCACTACGCCACCCAGTACACGCACATCGACGATTTTGTGGAGTGCACGCGCATGGTCACGCCAGCCGGGCTGCTGCAAACAAGACGCCTGCCGGCATCCGGTGCCGGGCCAGCACCGGACCGTCTGGTGCTGGGCAGCGAGGGCACGCTGGGCGTGATCACCGAGGCCTGGATGCGCCTGCAGGCCAAACCAAAATTCCGCGCTTCGGCCTCAGTCAAATTTGCCGACTACTTTGCGGCCGCACGCTGCCTGCGCGCGCTCACGCAATCGGGCCTGAACCCGAGCAACTGCCGCCTGCTCGATCCGATGGAAACCGTCTTCTCCGGCGTTGGCGACGGACGCCAGGCGATGCTGGTGCTGGGATTCGAGTCGGCAGACCATCCCCTGAACGCGTGGATGCAGCGCGCGCTGGAACTCGTGCGCGATCACGCCGGCGAGTACGACGCCGCAGCAGTCGAGCGCTCGATGGCGAGCGAAGGCACGCAGGAACACCGCAAAGGCGCAGCCGGCGCCTGGCGCGAGGCCTTCATCCGCATGCCCTACTGGCGCGACCCGGCGGTGGGTCTGGGCGTCATCATGGACACGTTTGAGAGCGCCATCACCTGGGACCGCTTCGAGTCCTTCTACCGGAGCGTCAAGAGCGAAGTCCAGTCAACGATAGAACGCGTGACCGGCCAGGAAAGCCTGGTCTCGTGTCGCATCACCCACGCCTACCCGGATGGCCCGGCGCCCTATTTCACCATTGCCGTACTCGGCTCTGCCAGCGGCGACGTGGCCAGTGCACTCGCAGCCTGGCGCGAGATCAAGCTGGCCGCCAACGCGGCCGTGGTGGCGCACGGCGGCACCATCACGCATCACCACGCGGTGGGCCGCGATCATCGCAGCGGCTATGAGCTGGAGTCGCCACCACTGTTTAGTCAAATGCTGGGCGCCGCCAAGGCGGTGGTCGATCCGGCCGGCATCCTCAACCCGGGTGTGCTGTTCGACGCGCAGGGGCGCAACGCTGGGCCAAGCGGCGTGCTGGCCGGTTGAAGTGACTGGTTTGTGAGCGGAGTCGCATACTGAATCACTTGTCATATTACGCGGCGCGTAATATACTCGCCACATGATCCAGTCGTTCAAGTGCAAAGACACACTGGCAATCTTCGAAGGCAAGAACCCTCGTCGATTCAGGTCGTTTTTGAGTGTTGCCGAGCGCAAGCTTGCTCAACTCGATGCTGCTCAGACGCTGGACTTTTTGAAGGCCCCACTCGGCAACCACTTGGAGGCCCTGAAAGGTGATCGCAAGGGCCAGCACAGTATCCGCATCAACGACCAGTGGCGAATCTGCTTCAAGTGGACTGAAGTCGGACCGATAGACATCGAGATAGTGGACTATCACTGAAGGAATCAAAATGGCACGTCCTGTGAATCGTATGCGCGCAGTCCATCCGGGCGAAGTTCTTCGCGAAGACTTTCTTGCCCCTCTTGGAATGAGCGTCAACGCGCTGTCGCTTGCATTGGGCGTGCCTGCCACCCGGATTCACGAAATCGTGAAGGAGCGCCGCGCAGTCACGGCGGACACCGCTGCACGCCTGGCCAAGTACTTTGGTGGCGATGCCGCCTCGTGGCTGGTCATGCAAGCGAATTACGACTTGAAGACATTGCCCACCCTGCCTGACATCGAGCGTCAAGTTGCGGTGCGGGAGCAACTTGCAGCGTGAGCGCAATGAAACCCACCCTCTCGGTCGCGGCACCAAGCTGAGTGCCCCAGCGTCCTGGTCAACGCGGATCGGACTCGACCGGTGCGGAAGCGGGCAAGCAGATCGCGAGTCCGGGCTTGTCACTCGCGTTCTGGACAGGCAGGGTGCCGATGTGCGTAAATCGCGCCTGTTTTCACTTCTTTCAGAGCCACCATGTCAGACACCATCCACCACCGTATCTGCCCCCTGTGCGAAGCCTGCTGCGGCCTGGAGATCAAGGTGCAGGACGGCCGGCTGACCAGCATCCGCGGCCATGAGCAGGATGTGCTTAGCGAGGGCTACCTGTGCCCGAAGGGCGTGGCACTGAAAGACCTGCACGAAGACGCAGACCGGCTGCGCACCCCGCTGATCAAGCGCAATGGCGTGCACCAGAGCGCGAGCTGGGAAGAGGCCTTTGCCGAGATCGAACGGCGCCTGCCACCCATCCTGGCTGCGCACGGGCGCAACGCTACGGCGGTGGCGGTGGGCAACCCGTCAGCGCACAAGATCGGACTGCTGAGCTACTTTCCGAAGCTGGTGCGCGCGCTGGGTACGCAGAACGTTTTCTCGGCCTC
>CAZZLB010000350.1:0-3871 GCA_964654655.1 uncultured Rhodoferax sp.
GGACGGCGCGGTGGCTGGCGATGATGCGGTCATGCGTGCCGCTTGTGCCGTCGAACTTATCCATGCTTATTCATTGGTACATGACGACATGCCTTGCATGGACAACGATGTGCTGCGTCGCGGCAAGCCGACTGTTCATGTGAAGTTTGGCGAAGCACAGGCGCTGCTGGCCGGGGACGCTTTGCAGGCGCTGGCTTTCGAATTGTTGACACCCGAGGTCGGCCTGCCAGAAGTGCAGCAGGCACGTTTATGTCGCTTGCTGGCGCAGGCCGCCGGCAGCACGGGCATGGCAGGCGGTCAGGCTATTGATCTGGCCAGTGTGGGTGCCAGACTGTCCGAGACCGAATTGCGCGAGATGCATCGTCTCAAGACGGGCGCTTTGCTGCAAGCCAGTGTGATGATGGGGGCGGTTTTTGCTGACCTGCCACCTGCGGCGCTGACGGCACTCGAGGCCTATGGGGCTGCAATCGGCCTGGCTTTTCAGGTGGTCGATGATATTCTGGATGTGACATCCGACTCTGTCACCCTGGGCAAGACGGCGGGCAAGGACGCGAATCAGGACAAGCCGACCTATGTGTCAGTGCTGGGACTGGAGCGCTCCGGCAAGTACGCCCAGGAATTGCTTGAGCAAGCCCTGTGCGCGTTGGCCCAAGGCGGACTTGGCCATGCCTGCGCCTTGCATGGATTGGCCAATCTGGTCGTGTGTCGAAAAAATTGAAGACTGCTGCAACATTCAAAAAAGAATAATCTTGACTGGCTTATGTCGAATACCTTGTATCCCTTGTTGCAAACCATCGATGTTCCCGCTGATCTGCGGCGTTTGCCACGTGCACAACTCGATGCACTGGCGACGGAACTGCGCGCCTACCTGCTCGACAGCGTATCGCAAACCGGTGGGCATTTGAGCTCCAATCTCGGTACGGTTGAGCTCACCGTGGCGCTGCATTACGTTTTCAATGCGCCGAGCGATCGCATGGTTTGGGACGTTGGCCACCAGACCTATCCACACAAGATTCTTACGGGGCGCCGGGATCGCATGGGTTCGCTGCGGCAGTATGGTGGCTTGAGTGGATTCCCTCAACGCTGCGAAAGCGAGTACGACGATTTCGGGACGGCGCATTCCAGCACCTCCATTTCAGCCGCCTTGGGGATGGCTTTGGCAAGCAAGATCCAGGGTGAAGAGCGTCACGTGATCGCGGTGATTGGCGATGGTGCTTTGACCGCCGGCATGGCTTTCGAAGCGCTGAACAATGCGGGAGTCGCTGATGCCAATCTGCTGGTGATCCTCAACGACAACGACATGAGCATCAGTCCACCCGTCGGTGCGCTCAATCGCTATCTGGCAAAGCTTTTGAGTGGGCAGTTTTATGCTGCAGCCAAGAACGCCGGCAAGACCGTGTTGAAGGGCGCGCCGCCATTGTTCGAACTGGCCAAGCGAATCGAGGAACATGCCAAAGGTATGGTGGTCCCGGCCACCTTGTTCGAGAAATTCGGATTCAACTACATCGGGCCCATCGATGGCCACGATCTTGACTCGCTGATTCCGACCCTGGAAAACATCAAACAACTCAAGGGACCACAGTTCCTGCATGTGGTGACGAAGAAAGGGCAGGGTTACAAGTTGGCGGAAGCCGATCCGGTGGCCTATCACGGACCGGGCAAGTTTGACCCGATGGTCGGCCTGCAGCAACCCAGCACACCGCCCAAGCTGACATTCACACAGGTCTTCGGTGACTGGTTGTGCGACATGGCGGCGCGGGACTCACGACTGGTGGGTATTACGCCAGCCATGCGCGAAGGCTCTGGCATGGTTGAATTTGAAAAACGGTTTCCGCAGAGGTATTTTGACGTCGGAATTGCTGAGCAGCACGCAGTGACTTTTGCGGCTGGACTGGCTTGCGAGGGGCTCAAGCCGGTGGTCGCCATTTATTCGACGTTTCTGCAGCGGGCCTACGACCAGCTGATTCACGATGTGGCGCTGCAAAACCTTCCGGTGGTGTTTGCGCTGGACCGCGCCGGGCTGGTCGGCGCTGACGGCGCGACGCATGCTGGTGCCTATGACATTGCCTTCTTGCGTTGCATCCCCAACCTTGGGCTGGCGTGCCCGGCAGATGAGAACGAGTGTCGCCAGTTGTTGAGCTGCGCATTTGAGCAGAGTCATCCGGTCGCTGTGCGCTATCCGCGTGGCTCCGGCGCAGGTGTTGCCGTGCACAGTGGGCTGGATTCCTTGCCTTTGGGCAAGGCGCAGTTGAGACGCACGGGGAAGAACATCGCCATCCTGGCCTTTGGCACACTGCTTTACCCGGCGCTTGTCGCGGCCGAGGCATTGGGTGCAACGGTGGTGAACATGCGATGGGTAAAGCCGCTCGATACCGAACTGCTGCTCAGGATTGCAGCCGAGCATGAAGCGCTGGTCAGTGTGGAGGAGGGCGCCCTGATGGGTGGTGCCGGCAGCGCGGTCAGCGAGGCGCTGCAAACCGCAGGCCTGGTCAAACCTTTGCTGCAACTGGGTTTGCGTGATGAATTCATTGAACATGGAGACGTTGGCAAACTGTTGTCCCTGCAAGGACTCGACGCCCAGGGCATTGAAGCCTCCATACGGCAACGCTTCGGTTCCTTGGTCGAGTCTGGATCGAGCCTTCTGAAGGCGCTCGCCTGAGGAGGGGGAGGCACGGTCAGCCCCGCAAGGGCTCTGAGCCGCTTGGCGGTCAGCCCCGCAAGGGAAAACCCCCACCGTAGGGTTTGCAGATGGTTTCTACAATGTCGGGTGACTGTAACGGGTCGTCGCTGTGCCTGTTAGCATGGCGGGGTATTTAATCAACAACTCTAGGAGTGAAGCTCATGGATCGTCGTTCCGTAATTAAAAACGCTGGCATTGCCAGCATTCTTGCTGCCGGTGCGGCGCCTGCCGTGCATGCTCAGGGCGCAAATATTCGCTGGCGCTTGGCTTCGAGTTTTCCAAAGTCGCTGGACACTATTTATGGCGGCGCTGAAGTGTTTGCCAAGGCTGTCAAAGCCATGTCGGGTGGCAAGTTCGAGATTTCAGTGCATGCTGGCGGTGAACTGTTGCCACCGTTTGGCGTGGTTGACGGCGTGCAGAACGCGACCGTTGAAATGTGCCATACGGTTCCCTATTATTTCTATGGCAAGAATCCGGCTTTTGCGCTGGGTTCGGCAGTTCCCTTTGGTCTCAATGCTCGCCAGATGACTGCCTGGATGATGCATGGCAATGGCCGCAAGCTGATGAATGAGTTTTATGCTGGCTATGGCATGCTTAGCTTCGCAGGTGGTAATACTGGTACGCAGATGGGTGGCTGGTTCCGCAAGGAGATCAAGTCGATTGCCGATTTCAAGGGCATGAAAATGCGCCTGGGTGGGGGTCTGATTGGTCAGGTCATGCAGAAACTCGGCGCTGTGCCGCAAAGCATTCCCGGCGGCGAAATTTACCAGGCTCTGGAAAAAGGGACGATCGATGCGGCGGAATGGGTCGGACCTTACGACGACCAGAAACTGGGCTTCAACAAGGTGGCACCGTTTTACTACTATCCGGGCTGGTGGGAAGGTGGCCCGGAAGTTGATTTCTTTATCAACCAGAAAGCGTTTGATGCGCTGTCGCCAGAATACAAGGCGATTGTGGATGCAGCGTCGGCTCTGGCAAGTGCCGATATGCTGGCCAAGTACGATGCGCTGAACCCGACGGCACTGAAGCAACTGGTTGCCGCCAAGACCAAGGTGTTGCCGTTCTCGCAAGCGGTGCTGGATGCCTCGTTCAAGGCTTCCATGGAAGTGTTTGCAGAAAACGACGCCAAGAGCCCCGAATGGAAGAAGATTTACGCGGATCTGCGCGCATTCCAGCGTGATCAGGTCGCGT
>CAZZLB010000351.1:0-3867 GCA_964654655.1 uncultured Rhodoferax sp.
CAATCTCTGGTACGGCCGGAAAAACAAGCTCAAGAGCCTGTCCATCGGCACGGTCTGGCGTCCGGATTCCGACAATCAGGTCGCGCCACAGTAGCGGAGATATTGCATGGAATTTTTCAAAATCAAGCGCGATATCCCGTTCATGCGGCATGCGCTGGTCTTCAACCTGGTGTCTCTGGTCACCTTCTTGGCGGCCGTCTTTTTCCTGTTCAGCCGCGGGCTGCATCTGTCAGTCGAATTTACTGGCGGCACCTTGATGGAAGTCACTTACACCCATCCGGCCGACTTGAATGGCGTGCGCGGTGCGGTGGCGGCACTGGGATTAAAAGACGTTCAGGTACAGAATTTTGGTACCGCGCGAGATGTGCTGATCCGCCTGCCGGTGCAAAAGGGCGTCAGCTCGGCGCAGCAAAGTGAACAGGTCATGACCGCACTGAAGGCGGCCGATGCCTCTGCTGCCATGCGCCGTACCGAGTTCGTCGGCCCGCAGGTGGGGGATGAACTGGCCACGGATGGCCTGAAGGCGCTGGCATCCGTGGTGATAGGCATCATGCTTTACCTTGCCATTCGCTTCGAATGGAAGTTCGCCGTCGCCGCCATCATTGCCAATCTGCATGATGTCATCATCATTCTGGGATTCTTCGCCTTTTTCCAGTGGGAGTTTTCACTGCCAGTGCTCGCTGCCGTGCTGGCGGTGCTGGGGTATTCGGTCAACGAGTCGGTCGTGATTTTTGACCGGATTCGCGAGAATTTCCGGCGCTACCGTAAGATGAACACGGTGCAGATCATCGACAGTTCGATCACATCAACCATCAGCCGGACCATCATCACGCACGGTTGCACCCAGCTGATGGTACTTTCAATGTTGCTGTTTGGCGGCGCCACGCTGCATTACTTTGCGCTGGCATTGACGATTGGCATCTGCTTCGGCATTTATTCCTCGGTCTTCGTCGCGGCGGCGATCGCCATGTGGTTGGGGATACAGCGTGAAGACCTGATCAAGGGTGGTTCCAGGAAGGAAGGCGACCCGAACGATCCCAACGCCGGTGCTACGGTCTGAAGGGGAGCAGGCTATGGTGACGCAACCGACTGTCATGCCGCGCGAGCAACTTCCGCAACAAGCGCGCCAGCGCTTTGTGCGTGATGCGGGACTCGTCATGGAGCAGTTGGGTGGCGTCGTGATGGAGCGCTTCACCGAGTTGATGAACGAGGCAGCGCCGTCGCGCGAAATGCAGAATCGGCGCGATGCCTGGACCGCGTACCAGAAGGACAGGACGAAATGGGTCGACGGCACGCGAAAGGCCTGGTTGGAGGCACTGCAACCGGCCTTGCCCAAGACAAAAAAGGTGATCGACGGAGCCTTTGAACTGGTGGCAACCGATGTCGCCGAAAACAAGATTCTGGCCTCGCGTCTGGCTATCGGTGTGCTGGAGCAGGCTGGCTCGGAGTACAACGACCTGCTGTTTCGCATGAAGCAGTTGCTCGGTACGCAGGAACTTGAAGGCGACGATATCCTGCGACCTGAAGTGTTGTTTCTGGCCATGGTGGAGCGTTGGGCAGGGTTGGGCCAGTCGCGCGAAGCCTGGGCCATGGTCAATGATGTGGCACAGAAATTGTTGACTGAAGGTATCAAGCAGGCCTATACCAGGGCCAATGCGTTCCTGATTGAGCAGGGGGTTTTCCCGACCATCGAGTTGTCTGATCGGATTTCGCGATCACCCGTGGTGAGTGGGCAACTTGCACCGGGCCCTGCCAAAGCACCAGTTCAGACGCAGCCGGCAGTCGATGCCACTGCGCAGGAGACGCGGACAAACGGACCGAGCTCTCGCCGGTCCTCCAATCCTTTTGCTGGTCGCCTGGGATGGGATAGCGAACATGGCTCGGTCAGTTCGCCCGGGACGCCCGTATTCGGCGCGCCGCCCAGCCGTGCGTCCACTGGCTCCGGTGCGGTCGATCAGGCGCAAAGCAGGGCGTCCACCGGCGGTTATGGCGTCGATGGCCACAGTGCTGCCGAAGAAACCCGCATGATGACCGGTACCACACCGCTGGCCCGGGCACGCAGCCGTGCCGCTGGAGTGGTTGGACAACTCAAGCGTTTGCTTGGTAACTCTGGCGGTGTTGATTTTGAGGCGACCGTGCATAGAGCGCCGTCGCCAGCGCTTGCGGCTGCCATTGCAGCTCCACCGGTGGCTTCGGCCGTCGCTGCCGGGGGCAGTGCGACAGTTCTTGAAGATTACAGTCCGGCCGGGGTGGCCAGAGTCTCGGCGGACTTGCGCCGGCGCACGACGGATCTCAAGAACAAGGCTGAGACCAAGAGCGAGAAGGCCACCATCGAAATCGTTGCGCTGATGTTTCAGGCGATCCTGCAGGAAGATCGTATCCCGCCCGGTATCCGGGTCTGGTTCGCACGATTGCAGATGCCGGTGTTGCGCGTCGCTCTGGCGGAGCCGGATTTTTTTGGCACCATGGATCATCCGGCGCGTCAGCTGATTGACCGCATGGGTTCCTGCGTCATGGGGTTTGATGCCAGCGGCATCAACGGTGGTCCGCTGGAGAATGAAATCAAGCGGGTTGTCCAGGTGATCGAGCAATACCCGGAGACTGGCAAGCGCGTCTATCAGCTGGTTTACGACGAGTTTCAGAAGTTTCTGGCGCAGTTCCTGACCGGCCGCGACTCGACACAAAAAGTTGTGGGTGTGGCGCAGCAGGTGGAGCAGAAGGAAACGCTAACGATTCAATACACCATCGAGATGCGCAACCTGCTCAAGGACCTGCCAGTGCGCGAGGAAATCCGGCAGTTTCTGTTCAAGGTCTGGGCCGAGGTGCTCGCTTTGGCAGCGGTGCGCAAGGGTCCGCAGCACCCCGAAACCCTGGGTTTGAAAAAACTGGCCTCCGATCTCGTCTGGTCGGCCAGTGCCAAACCGAATCGCGCTGACCGGGCACGCGTGATTCGCGACTTGCCTCAGTTGCTGCAGAAGCTTCGTTCGGGCATGACGCTGCTGGGCATCACGGCGACCGAGCAGGATGCCTATATCAAGACAGTCAGCGATACCCTGGCCGACGCCTTTGTGTCCAAGACGCAGGCGATTCCGAGCGAGCAGATAGCCGCGATGGCCGAGCGTCTGGCGAATCTGGAAGACTTTGTCACCGACGAAGGGACCGGTGATTTGCCACTGGACGCGCAAGGTATCGAGATGATGCTGGGTATCGACGCATCCAATATCGATGTCGTTACCGACGGTGGATCCAAGCCGACGCCAGCGATGATTTCATGGGCGCAGCAATTACAGGTGGGTGCCTGGTTCACGCTGGACCACAACGGGCGGGTGGCGCCAGTGCAGTTTGTCTGGCGCAGCGAGCGCAAGCACCTGAACCTGTTCGCTTCAAGCGATGGGCGCAGTTACCTGATCCAGGCCAGACGCCTGGCCGCCTATCTGCAGGCGGGATTGCTGGTACCGCAGGAGCAGGAAGCCTTGACCGTGCGTGCCACGCGCGACGCGCTGGTCAAGCTCAGCGCGAACCCGGAACGCTTGCTGGGCTAAGAACTTGTCTGACAAGTTCTAAGCTATTTGACGCGCTGGAACAGGCCGCCTGGCAGGCGCGCCAGATCGCCGGCAAGTTCGAGCGTCATCAATTGCGCCTGCAACCGGGGCGTCTCCAGCCCCGAGCGCGCTTGCAGCGCATCGAGTCCGACCGGATCGAAACCGACAAGTTCAAGCAGGCGCTGCGTCGGCTCGCGCTCGCCAGTTTCAACCTTGCCGGGATCCGCAGCGTTTTGCCTGCCGCTCTGTGGCGTTGGATCGATTTTCAGCTCTTCCAGAATGTCCTGCGCTGACTCAACCAGCTTGGCACCCTGCTTGATCAGTG
>CAZZLB010000352.1:0-3863 GCA_964654655.1 uncultured Rhodoferax sp.
TCGTCATCCATGTCGTCAAAGCCGCTCGATGGCTTGGACGCTGCGGCGGCTGCTGGACGTTGCGC
The DNA here is from genome assembly GCA_964654655.1 of uncultured Rhodoferax sp. GTDB lineage: Bacteria > Pseudomonadota > Gammaproteobacteria > Burkholderiales > Burkholderiaceae_C > Rhodoferax. Next base: position 66 of record CAZZLB010000352.1, read on the forward strand.
TGCGGGCCGCGAGGCTGGCGCTGGGCGCGAGTAGCCGCCGCCTTCGTCGTCGCCCGAGGGTTCACCCATGCCTTCACGGCTGCCCAGCATCTGCATTTCGTTGGCGATGATGTCAGTGGCGAATTTTTCCACGCCGTCCTTGTCGGTGTACTTGCGCGTCTTGATGCGGCCTTCAACGTAGACCGAGCGCCCCTTCTTCAGGTACTGGCCCACGATTTCGGCGAGCTTGCCAAAGAAAGTGACACGGTGCCACTCCGTCTCCTCGACCATCTCGCCAGTCTTGCTCTTGTATTTGCTGCTGGTGGCAATCGTGACATTGGCGACCGGGTCGCCACTGGGCAGGTAGCGTACTTCGGGGTCGCGCCCGAGGTTGCCAACGAGAATGACTTTGTTAACGGATGCCATGAGGTCCCCTTTTGGTTAGCTGCGGGCTGTCCCGCAAGGTATTAACCTGATTATGACGTCTTTGGTTGACGCATCGGCCAGGCGATCAGCAGCCACAAAAACATCAGCGCCGCGCATGCGGTGAAAAGGGTCGTCGCACCGCCGTGCTTCATCAGCCAGCCACCCATGACACCGCCAGCAAACAAGCCCAGCGACTGCAAGGTGTTGTAAACGCCCATGGCGGCGCCCCGGATATGGGCCGGAGCCATGCGTGAAACCATGCTCGGCTGACTGGCTTCGAGCACATTGAAACCGTAGAAAAAGACAAACAGCAGAGCCACCATGGCGCCGATGCTGGCAGCTCCGACACTCAGCAACAAGCCCAACTGTACGGCTGCCGTCAGGCCGATGGAGATCAGGAAGACAGCACGCAGGTAACCGCGCTTTTCCAGTTGAAACAGCGTACCGCCCATGACCACAAAGGAACCCAGCACGGCCGGCAAATAAACCCACCAGTGGTGGTCGCGAGACAAGCCGGCTTGCACCAGCATGGCCGGCACCGCCATCCACATGGCGAGTTGCACCGCATGCAGGATGAACACACCAAGATTCAGCCTCAGCAGGGCTGGCAGTGCCAGCACTTCCAGCAAGCCGCCGCGCGGCTGGTTCCTGTGTTGCGCTGGCTCGGGCGGCACCCACCAGATCACCACGGCAATGCCCAGCACGGCCAGCGCGCCGGTCAACACAAACAAGCCCGACAGACCGGTGTAGGCCACCAGCAGGGGCGCGGCGACCAGCGAGAGTGCAAACATCAAACCGATGCTGCCGCCCACCAGAGCCATCGACTTGGTGCGTACTTCGTCGCGCGTCTGATCGGCCAGCAAGGCCGTCACCGCCGCCGACACGGCGCCCGCGCCCTGCAAGGCCCTACCCACTGCCAACCAGGCCAGCGTGGGCGCCAGAGCGGCCAAAAAACTGCCTGCGGCAAACAGCAGCAAGCCAAACACAATGACGCGCTTGCGCCCGACCCGATCGGAGGCCAGCCCGTACAAGAATTGCAGCATGGCCTGCGTCAGGCCGTAAATGCCCATCGTCAGCCCAATCAGGGCCGGATCATCGCCGCCTGGCAGCTTGCTGGCCTCGATCGCAAAGACCGGAAGGATCAGGAACAGTCCGAGCATGCGCAGCGCAAAAATCGACGCAAGCGAAAAACTGGCGCGCAGCTCCAGTGCTGTCATCTTGCCCGCGACAGCGGCGTTCTTCTCCTGGGCAGGGGCTTCAGCAATAGACAAAACGGGAATCTCCAACAGGCAAATCAGGAAGTCGCAACGGCAACAAAGGGACCGATTGTCCCCGATTGCGTCGATCTTTAACTATCATGTCAGGTTTTCCCGGGCAGATACCACCTTGAATTCCCCTTCCGACGGCGCTTACCTGGCCAGCACGCTGCGCCAGCAGACCATCAGCATTCGCGGTGCGCGCACGCACAACCTGAAGAACATCGACCTGGACATTCCGCGCAACCAGCTCGTCGTTATCACCGGCTTGAGCGGCTCGGGCAAGTCGAGTCTGGCCTTTGACACCCTGTACGCCGAAGGGCAACGCCGCTATGTGGAAAGCCTCTCGACCTACGCGCGCCAGTTCCTTCAGCTCATGGACAAGCCCGATGTGGATGTCATCGAAGGCCTGTCGCCTGCCATCTCGATCGAGCAGAAGGCCACCTCGCACAACCCGCGCTCCACGGTGGGCACCGTGACCGAGATCCACGACTACCTGCGCTTGCTGTTTGCGCGTGCCGGCACACCGTTTTGCCCGGAGCACAAACTGCCGCTGCAGGCACAGACCGTGAGCCAGATGGTGGACGCCGTGCTGGCGCTGCCGGCCGACACGCGCTTGATGATTCTGGCGCCACTGGCGCGGGAAAAGAAAGGCGAATTTCTGGATGTTTTTGCCGACATGCAGGCGCAGGGCTATGTGCGCTTTCGCATCAATGGTCAGGCCTTTGAATTCGACCAGCTGCCAGCACTCAAGAAAACCGAGAAGCACGACATCGACGTCGTCATTGACCGCGTCAAGGTGCGCGCCGACCTGAAGCAGCGTCTGGCGGAGAGTTTTGAGGCCGCGCTGCGCCTGGCCGGCGGCCGCGCCATTGCGCTGGAGATGGACTCGCAGCAGGAGCACCTCTTCAACGCCAAGTTCTCCTGCCCGGTCTGCAGCTATTCCATCACGGAACTGGAGCCGCGCCTGTTTTCCTTCAGCTCGCCCATGGGAGCCTGCCCGAGCTGCGACGGTCTGGGCTCGCAGGACTTCTTCGACCCGACCCGGGTGGTCGCCTTCCCGACACTGAGCCTGGCCAGCGGCGCCATCAAGGCCTGGGACCGGCGCAACGGCTACTACTTTGCGCTGCTGGAGAGTCTGGCCAGGCATTACAAGTTCGACATCGAACAGCCTTTCGAGAAGCTGAGCCCGGCAATCCAGCACGCCGTGCTGCATGGCTCGGGCGAAGAAGAAATCAAGTTCAGCTACGTCATGGATTCCGGCAACTTTGCTGGCAAGAAGATCAACAAGAAGCATCCGTTTGAAGGCGTGATCCCCAACATGGCGCGGCGCTACCGCGAGACCGACTCGGTGCTGGTGCGCGAAGACCTCGCGCGTTACCGCAGCACCCAGCCCTGCAAGGATTGCGGCGGTAGCCGGCTGCGTCAGGAAGCGCGTCACGTCAAGATTGGCGAAGGCGAACAGGCACGCGCCATTTTTGAAGTCAGCCATCTGACACTGCGCGAAAGCCTGGCCTATTTCAACGCGCTGCAGATGAGCGGGGCCAAGGGAGAGATCGCCGGCAAGGTGGTGCGCGAGATCGGCCTGAGGCTGAAATTTCTCAACGACGTTGGCCTGAACTATCTGAGCCTGGACCGCAGCGCCGAGACCCTGAGCGGCGGTGAGTCGCAGCGCATCCGCCTTGCTTCGCAGATCGGCTCCGGCCTGACCGGTGTCATGTACGTGCTCGACGAGCCCAGCATCGGTCTGCACCAGCGCGACAACGATCGCCTGATCGAGACCCTGAAACACCTGCGCGACATCGGCAACTCGGTTCTGGTGGTGGAACACGACGAGGACATGATGCGCGCCGCCGACCATGTGATCGACATGGGTCTGGGTGCCGGCATTCATGGTGGCCGAGTGATCGCGCAAGGAACATTTGAAGACGTCAAGGCCAATCCCGATTCACTGACCGGCAAGTACCTGGCGCAGGTGCTGAAAATTGAAGTTCCAAAGCGCCGCACGGCCTGGCAGCAAGGCGACTTGCAGGCGATCCGCGTCATCAACGCCAGCGGCAACAACCTGCGCGGCGTCAGCGTGGAGTTTCCGGTCGGCCTCTTCGCCTCCAACCTGCCGCCAGGCCTGAGCCTGACC
>CAZZLB010000353.1:0-3852 GCA_964654655.1 uncultured Rhodoferax sp.
ACTCCAACGGTCCAAACCTTACCGATGCACGTCCCCTCTGAAGAGACAAGGCCAAATATGGCTGTTGGCTCCCCTCTTTCGCCCGGTGGGGCGAGAGAGGGGCGGGGGGGAGTGAGTGGGGAAAAGAAATCACATTGCGGCTTTGAATAAAGCTTCAAAATCCGCCGCCGCGCAAGGCCTCGGATTGGTCTGATGACAAATGTCCGCCGTGGCAATCTGCACCAGCCTCGGCAGATGTTCTGCTTTGACGCCGTGCGCTGCCAGACCGCCGCTGATGCCGACGCTGGCCTTGAGCTGCTTGAGCCAGGGCACGAAGGCCTTGCCGCCACCGGCAACGTGGCAGACATGGGCCAGCTCGTCAAATTTGGCGGGCACTGCTTCAAAATTCCATGCCATCACGGTGTCTATCATCAGCGCGTTGGCCAGACCGTGGTGCAGGTCGCAGACGGCGCCCAGCGCGTGGGCGCAGGAGTGCACGGCGCCCAGATCCTTCTGGAAGGCGATGGCGCCCATCATGGAGGACATCATCATGTCAGCGCGCGCCTGCAGGTTGCTGCCGTCTTTCACAGCAGTGAGCAGAGCCGCAGCTGCGATGCGCGTGCCTTCGAGTGCGATGCCGTCGCACAGCGGGTGGTAGGCGGGTGAGAGGTAGCTTTCGATGTTGTGCGTCAGAGCGTCCATGCCGGTGGCGGCAGTCATGGTGCCGGGCAGGCCGAGCGTCAGTTCCGGATCGGCAAACACCATCCTGGCGAGAATCTTCGGGCTGAAAACAACACGTTTCAGGTGGGTGTCGTTTTCGCTGACGACGCTGGAGCGGCCCACTTCGGAGCCGGTGCCCGAGGTGGTGGGTAGCGCCACAAAGTAGGGTAAAGCGTGCTCAATCGGGCGCACCTGTGGGTGGTCCCAGACGTATTCCAGAATGTCGCCGGCGTGCGTGGCGGCAATACCGACCACCTTGGCCACATCGAGCGCCGCGCCACCGCCAAAACCAATGATGCAATCGGCCTTGTGCGCCTTGTAGGCCGCGCCACCCTCCATCACCTGGCTGCAGGTCGGGTTGCCAAAGACGCCGCCAAAGACGGCCACATCGAGCCCGGCCAGATGGGTCCTGAATTCAGCCAGCACAGGCAATGCTGCCAGCGCCTTGTCGGTAACGATGAGCGGGCGCTTGAGACCCTGCTCCAGCAGATGGGCGCCGACCAGCTTGCGCGCGCCGGCGCCAAATTTGATGGGAGTAGGGAAGGAAAAATTGGTAATCGTCATGGAGAGTGCTTTCAGATGATTTCAAAGTAGCGTTTCATTTCCCAGTCGGTGACGCCGTCGAGCCACTGGCGCCACTCCCAGTCACGGGTGGCGGCAAAGTGGTCAACGAAACCGTCGCCGAGCCAGTCGCGCGCGATGACTGACTGCTGGAAGATGCGGGTCGTCTCGATCAGGGTACGCGGCGCGCGTGCGATGTTCTCGGCGCCGACATTGGTGCCGGTGATCGGCGGCGTGCTCAGCTTCAGCCCCTTCTCGACACCGTCCAGACCGGCGGCAATCACGGCGGCCATCGCCAGGTAGGGATTCACATCGGCGCCCGGGCAGCGGGTCTCCAGCCTTGTGGCTTTCGGGCTGCCGGCAATCACGCGAAAGCTTGCCGTGCGGTTGTCGATACCCCAGGTCGGTTTGACTGGTGCCCAGAAGCCGTCCACCAGGCGCTTGTAGCTGTTGATGGTGGGCCAGATCATGGGCGCAAATTCCATCATGCAGGCCACCTGCCCGGCCAGGTAGCTCTCGAACAGCTTGCTCATCTTGCGCGGGCTTTTGGCGTCGAAGAACAGGTTGCTCTTGCCATCCGACAGGCTCTGGTGAATGTGGCCGCTGCAGCCCGGCATGTTCTGGTGCGGCTTGGCCATGAAGCTGGGCATGATGCCGAAACGCTGGCCGATTTCCTTGGTCCCGGTCTTGAACAGGATGGCGCGATCCGCCTGCTCCAGCGCCTCGCTGAAACCGATGGCGGCCTCGTAAACCCCCGGACCGGTCTCGGTGTGCAGACCCTCGATCGGTACCTGGAAGGCGGCCATCTCATCCATCAGCGCATTGAAGAATCCCCGGTTCTGGTTCATGCGCAGGAGCGAATAGCCGAACATGCCGGGCGTCAGCACTTCGGGCGCAACGCCCCTCTTGGCGGCCCAACTCTGCGGCGTCTCCAGGAAGTTGAACCACTCGAACTCCATGCCGGTCATGACCTTGAAGCCCATCTTCTCGGCGCGCTTGAGAACGCGCTTCAAGGTCTGGCGCGGACACTGGGCGTGCGCTGTACCGTCGGCATTGACAAACTCGCCCAGAAAGAACGGCACACCCTCGTCCCAGGGCACATGGCGCGCCGTGTTCAGATCGAGCCGCGCCAGCGCATCCGGAAAACCGTGCTGCCAGCCGGTGGCGGTGGTGTTGTCATAGGTGCTGTCCATCATGTCCCAGCCCAGCACCACATCGCAGAAGCCGAAGCCGCCACCCGGGTAGGGCTCGGCCGCGCCCAGGAACTTGTCGCGGTGCAGGTACTTGCCGCGCAGGATGCCGTCAATGTCGCTGACCGCCACCTTGACCTTGGGCGAGCCCGATTTCTGGATGGCCAGCACCGCCGGGTGCACCTTTGCCGCTGCTTTCGCTTTGCTTGCCACTGCCGTCTCCTTGTTTGCTCTATCTTGCATGTCTATTCATTCGTCACTGCGAGGAGCGAAGCGACGTGGCAGTCCATGCAGTTCGGGGCCATGGATTGCCGCGCTTCGCTCGCAATGATGAAACAGCGGACTCGCTCAGGCCGGTGCTGCCGAACTGATGCCCATGTCCTGCAGTGCCAGGCCCATGGCGTGCACCGCCTGCTCCATCTCATCGGGACCGATGGCGCCTATGCAGCCAACGCGGAAGGTCTCGATCTGTGTCAGTTTACCGGGGTAAAGGATGAAGCCGCGCGCACGCGCTGCGGCATAGAAGGTCTTGAAATCGTACTTCGGATCCGCTGGCGCATGGAAGGTGACGATGATGGGTGCCTGGATCGCCGGGTCCAGAAAGGGCTTGAAGCCGAGCTTCTTCATGCCCGCGATCAGGGTCTGGTAATTGCTGGTGTAGCGTGCCAGCCGCGCCGGCTGGCCGCCTTCGGCTTCGAATTGGGCAATCGCCTCGGCCAGCGCCACGACCACGTGGGTCGGCGGTGTGAAACGCCACTGTGTGGTCTTTTCCATGTAGACGTACTGGTCGTGCAGGTCCATGGCGAGCGATTGGCTGCGCCCTGCGCACTCGTCCAGCACGGCCTTGCGGATGAAGACAAAACCCATCCCCGGCACGCCTTCCAGACACTTGCCGCTGGCTGCCACCAGCGCGTCAAAGCGCGTCTTGCGCGCGTCAATTTCAATGGCGCCGAAGGAACTCATGGCGTCCACGATCAGGCCCTTGCCATTGGCAGCGCAGACGTCGGCCACGGCTTGCAGCGGGTTGAGCACGCCGGCACCGGTTTCGCAGTGAATCATCACCACATGGGTGATGGTCCGGTCGCTCTGCAGCCGCTCCGCCAGTGCCGCCGGACTGACCTGCACCGCATCGTCAAAACCCATCACCGTGCAGCGCCGCCCCATCAGGGTCGTGAGTCTGGCGGCGCGCTTGCAGTAGGCGCCGTTGTCGAGCACCAGCACATGGCCGTCGCGCGGCACCAGGGTCGCTACCGCTGCCTCCACGCTGAAAGTGCCGCTGCCCTGCAGCGGCACCACAACATGGCTGTCCTGACCGTGGATCACGGCCAGCAGGCTCTTGCGCACGCTGGCCGTCACCGCGTTGAAATCAGCGTCCCAGGAACCCCAATCCCGGAGCATCGCC
>CAZZLB010000354.1:0-3814 GCA_964654655.1 uncultured Rhodoferax sp.
GCGCCCAGCAGCATGACAGTCTGGCCCGCCGCTTGGGTGGCACCCACATCGAGGGCAATGGCACCGTCCGAGAACTTGATGCGCTCGATGTTTTGCAAGGTATCGGTGCCGGCGACCTTGCTGTTGTCGGTCAATGTGAAACCCGTGCTGTTCTTCGTCAGGGAAACACTGGCGCGACCCACACTGTAAACCGCCGTATCAATGCCTGCACCGCCGTTGACGCTGTCGTTGCCTGGGCCGCCGGTCAAGCTGTTGTTGGCGTCGTTGCCGATCAGTGTGTCATTGCCGCTGCCGCCAATGGCGTTCTCGATCACGCATCCATAGGCAATGGCCAGGTCGTCCGTGCCATCAAAGGTGGGCGTTGGCGGCGCCGTGGTCCAGGTAACGGGTGCCGATATGTCATCGAGGTAGCTGATCTTCGAATATGCACCCGCGCGCAGGTCAATCGTGCAGCCGAGCGTGAAGTTGGACACCGATATCGTGTCGTTTCCGGCAGCGTCCCAGAGGGTCTTGATGAATGGAACAGCCGGATCAAATGTGTAGACGTTGTCACCCGTGTTGTAGCTTGTGTTGGCACCATAGAGATACTGGATTGCCTGCACGTCATACAACATCGGCGTTGATGGCTCGATGTTGTAAGAAGTCCATGACCAGGTGTTGCCGCTGTGGGTCACGGACACGTAAAGACTGTGTGCAGCCTGGGTGTATGACATCACGGAATACTGCGTCGTGTCAGTGGCGGCGGGGAGGATGAGTGTGCCGTCAAACGGGTGTTTCAAACCCAGGGCGTGGCCCACTTCGTGGATCAAGGAGACGAAATTGGAAGAGCCAAGCGACCAATCCGGATCGCTGGCACCAGATCCGGTTGAACTGATCCAGACGTCGCCGGCGCTCGGCCAGTAGGAATCCGGAAAGGTTGCCCAACCCCAGGCCGGATTGCCTGCGGTGGTGGTATCGGTGGCAGATGTCCAGGCGAAACGAATATCGCCGACGTTCGTGCTGCTTTCTGCGACTTCGCTGAAAGTGATATTGGCAATGCTGGCCCACGACTGCAGGGCCGCGCGCGCGGCCACCTGCTGGGCCGTGCTCAGGCCGTAGTGGGAAGTTGCAGTCGGCTCATTGAGTGAAGAATAGTTGCCAATTCCGTTGTGCCCGGAAAATACTGCGGTGCCTGAACTGGTCCAGGGAAAGCTGTAGCTCAGGCTCACCCCCGTTCCCGTGGTGCCGCCCCATTTTTCAGATCCGAGCAGCGCATTGATGCTCAGTGAGCTGCTCTGGCCAACGCTGCTGGTGCTACTGGAGGTTTGCGGTGATGACATGCCCTGTTCTCACTTGTGGAGCCAGGGCATTAGCCAGCCCAGTCCGGCCGAGGTACCACCAGGCGCCAGTCCTTTGGCTGGACGGTATTCGCAGCCCACCCATCCGCTGTAAGCCAGTTCATCCAGCAGCGCGAACAGATAGGGGTAGTTCAACTCGCCACTGTCGGGCTCGTGACGCTCTGGCACACCAGCAATCTGGATGTGACCGACCTTGCCGCCGGGCAGATAACGGCGCAGTTTGCTGGCCACATCGCCCTCCACAATCTGGCAGTGGTACAGGTCCATCTGCACCTTGAGATTCGGTGCTGCTACTTCCGCAAGCACATCGTGCGCCTGCTGCTGGCGATTGAGAAAGTAGCGCGGCATGTCGCGCGGATTGATGGGCTCGATCAACAGTTCAACGCCACAAGCTGCGGCCTGCTGCGCAGCCCAGCGCAGATTGCCCAGATAGACCGGGCGCAACGATTCAAAGCTGGCGCCATCTGGTATCAGGCCGGCCATCACATGCAGGCGCGGGCACGCCAGGGCTTGGGCATAGTCCAGCGCACGATGCAGGCCCGCCCGAAACTCAGCCGCGCGTCCCGGCAGACAGGCCAGACCGCGCTCACCAGCGTCCCAGTCACCGGGCGGGGCATTGAACAGCACCTGCTGCAAACCATGTGCCCGCAAGCGCGCTGCAATTTCCCGCGCCTCCCAGGCGTAGGGAAACAGAAACTCCGCTGCCTTGAAGCCGTCCCGTGCAGCGGCTGCAAAACGATCCAGAAAAGCAAGTTCCGGGTACAGCAATGACAGGTTGGCGGCAAATTGAGGCATGGACTTGGGTGCTGATGCAGGGCACAAGAATAAACGGTTTCGGCAAACTGCAGCAGACCAAATTTCGCCAGCACAGACCGCAGCCATACATCAATCTCAGGGTAAACCCTTGTTTTAATCGATGATCGATCTTTTACGTTCGATATTCGAACATTATTCAAATTTATCTGCTTTCAAAATAAATTTTGCGGTGCTAAAGTCCTGACAAATACTGCATTTTCAATCGATTATCGAACGTTTTGACGAAGCAAGCCATCAAGGACTGGAGACAACAATGAAAGACCTGATTTCGCACCAATTGGTCAAGTACCTGGAAGACCGGGGCGTCGACCACATTTTCGGCCTGTGCGGGCACACCAATATCGCGGTGCTGACAGCGCTGGAGAAGAGCTCCATCCGATTCATCAACACGCGCCACGAACAGGTCGCCGCCCACGCTGCAGACGGCTATGCGCGTGCCAGGCGCACCACCGCAGTCGTGCTGAGCCACCTTGGTCCGGGCTTGACCAATGCCTCGACCGGTGTAGCGAACGCCGCGCTGGACTCGATTCCCATGGTGGTGATCGCCGGCGACGTGCCCAGCCACTATTACGGCAAGCATCCGCATCAGGAAGTGAATCTGCATGCCGACGCGGCGCAGTCCGAAATCTACCGGCCGTTCTGCAAGCGCGTCTGGCGCGTGGAGCGTCCTGACCTGTTCCCCGAAATCATCGACAAAGCCTTTCAACTGGCCGAGTCTGGCCGCCCGGGCCCGGTGCTGGTGTCGGTGCCCATGGACATCTTCTCCAAGGAAGTCGATGTGGAACTGTTTGCCCGACTCAAACATCACACCCGCAAACTCCACAAACCCTCCATCGACGATGCCACCGCGACCCGGATCATCGAGCGTCTGGTGGCTGCCAAAACACCGCAACTGCATGTGGGCGGCGGTGTCGTGCTGGCCGATGCAACTGCCGAACTGCAGGAGTTCGTCGACCACATGAGCCTGCCGGTTTCGCATAGCCTGATGGGCAAGGGCGTGCTGCCCGATGACCACCCCTTCATCCTGGGCATGACCGGCTTCTGGGGCACGAAATTCATCAACAACAAGTGCCTGAATGCCGACCTGGTGTTGGGTCTGGGCACACGCTTTGCCGAAGCCGACTGCAGCTCCTGGGAAAACGAATACACCTTCAACTTCCCCGCCACCAAGCTGATTCACATCGACATAGACGCCAGCGAAATCGGCCGCAACTACCCGGTGGAAATCGGGGCTGTGGCCGACCTGAAGCAGGCCCTGATCGTGCTCAACCGCGTGGCGAAAAAACTCTATCCGCAGGGCTTCAAGAACGAAGCGCTGAAAGCAGAGATGGCCGCCAACCGCAACAGCTTTGCGGCAGGCCTGGTTGCTGCGCAGCAAAGCAGCGCCTTCCCGATGCGCCCGGAGCGCATCCTGGCCGACGCGCGTGCGGTGCTGCCGCGTGATGTCATCATCACCACGGACGTCGGCTGGAACAAGAACGGCGTCGGTCAACAGTTCGACGTGTACACGCCCGGCAGCATCCTGACGCCCGGCGGCTTTGCCACCATGGGCTTTGGCGCTCCGGCCGCCATTGGCGCCAAGATTGCCTGCCCAGACCGCGTCGTTGTCTCGCTCGTGGGCGACGGTGGCTTTGGTCAGAATCCGGCCATGCTCGCAACGG
>CAZZLB010000355.1:0-3802 GCA_964654655.1 uncultured Rhodoferax sp.
GTCCGAAGACCAGCGTGTGCAAGGCAGTGACTGCGTCGTGGTCGCCGGGCTTGACGTCGCGCAGGCTCAGGGCAAACGCGCCGACTCTCACCTCGCATGGAGTCATGGCCGCCACGCGTGAGGCAAGGTCACCAGACCCTGCTCCTTACCCTTTTGCGTCACATTCAGTACCAACGCGTGCTCCACTTGCTCATAGACATGAACTGCGTTCTCACAGGCAAGAAAACCCGTCACCGTGTATCTGCCCTTGAGCAGTGGCAGTCGCGGCAGCATCAGCGTTGCCTGTCCATGACCCAGCGCATCCATCTCAAGCTTGACGCCGTCACTCTTTGACAAGGCGCTGCTGACGGTCAGATTGTTGGCGTCCGAAAAACCAAACGCCACGCTGGGCACGGGCAGTGTCGGGTCAATCGAAAAATCAAGCGTGATCTGCAGGTCGGTCTCGCCTGAGACGATCTCGACTTCACGGCCCGACAGGCCATGAACCGTAGCGAAGATTTTGTTGATCCGGCCGCCGCCGCGCGGTGCATTTGGCGCAGGTTTGCCGGCAAGATCCATCCTGTCCTTGTCATCACCCTTGGCCGACCTGCTGCCCGCGTTCAGACTCGTCTGGTAGGCGCTGGTCACTTCGGCCGCAGCGCCTTCCATGCGCAGGGCGCCGTTCTCGATCCAGAGCGCGCGCGAGCACAAGGCTTCTACCTGATACATCGAATGCGAGCAAAACAGGATCGTCTTGCCGGCATCCTTGAGCGTCATGATGCGGTCAAACGACTTGCGCGCAAAAGCGCCGTCGCCCACCGAGAGCGCCTCGTCGATCACCAGAATATCGGGCTCCACGCTGGTGGCCACGGCAAAAGCCAGTCGCATGAACATGCCGCTGGAATAAGTCTTCACCGGCTGGCGGATGAAGTCGCCGATGTCGGCAAAAGCGAGGATGCCGTCCAAGCGCTCATCAACCTGAGCCCGGCTCAGCCCCAGAATGGCGGCATTCATGTAAATGTTCTCAATCCCGGTGAAGTCAGGATTGAATCCCGCGCCCAGCTCGAGCAGTGCTGCCACGCGGCCTCGGACCTGCAACTCGCCATCGCTCGGCTGCAGCGTACCGCAGACCATTTGCAGCAGGGTGGACTTGCCCGCACCGTTGCGCCCCACAATGCCAACCACCTCGCCTGGCGCGATGGCAAAACTCACTTCTTTCAGCGCCCAGAACTCACGGTAGTAGGACTTGCCCGGACGCAGCCAGCGTCCCCACAACAACTGCTTGAGGCGGTCGCCCTCGTGCTCGTACAAGTTGTAGCACTTGCCGAGTTGCCGCGCTTCGATGGCAAACTCAGACGACATCGGCAAACCCCTTGCGCGCTGCCCTGAAAAAAAGCGCCCCCACCAGCGCCAGCAGGCAGCAGGCCAAAAAGTGAAGAACCAGCGCGGACCCATCCGGCCACTGCCCGTCGAGCAGTACCTGGCGCGTTTGCGTGATCGGCAAGGCCAGCGGGTTCAGGAACATCCAGGGTCGCAGCGCCGCCGGCAAAGCCTCTACAGGAAAGAACACCGGGCTCAGAAACATCAGCAAGCTCACCATCATGCCCAGCATTTGTCCAACGTCGCGCACATAGGTTCCAACGGCCGCCAGCAACCAGCCCAGACCGACACACAGTGGCAGCAAGGGCAACAACACCAAAGGCAGTGCCAGTGCGCTTGGTGGCAAGCCGCCCTGATCCCAGGCGCCAAACAGCAGCAACAGAAGCAGCGAGATGGCGAGGTTGGCCAGTGCCGCTGCGGCGCTGATCCATGGCAGTATTTCCAGAGGAAAAATCACTTTTTTCACCAGATGCGGCTGGTCCAGAATCAGGCGTGGCGCACGGTTCACGCACTCCGCAAAAAAATTGAACACGGCCAGACCGGCAAACAGACGCAACGCAAACGCCAGATCGCTCTCGTCACCGGCACTGCCCCAGCGCAATTTGAAGACAAAGCGAAACACCAGCGTGTAAACACCGAGCATCAGCAGCGGCGTCAAAAAAGCCCAGACCGCGCCGAGCAATGACTGCCGGTAGCGCGCGTCAATCTCGCGCCTGGCAAATTGCCCGATCAGGCCGGCATAACGCCAGGGGAAAAGATACGACAGAAGCTTAGGCACAGTGGCGGGAGTTTAAGCCTTGGGTGGCTCGACGCGGCCTTCGGCAATGTCTTTCAGGTTGTCGCGGCGCACCAGCGTCAGGGTGTTGCCTTCGCGCACCAGAATCTTGTTCAGGAACAGCAACTGGAAGGCACGTGTCACGGTCTCGCGACTGGCATTGATCATGATGGCCAACTCCTGATGCGTTGGTACCGGGTCCACCGTCGTGACGCCAGCGTTGTCCTGGTGTGAGAGTTGCAGCAGTTGCACGCTCAGACGCTGGAACGGATTGGTCAGACTCAGCAGCATGCGCTGAGCCATGACCGAGCGCACGCGCTGCGCCAGGCGTGCCATCACGGCGCGCGCCAGATCCGGGTTCACGGCAATCAGCTCGCGCGCTGCTGCTGCATTCAGGAAGGCCACGGTCGAGCGGGCTGCTGCGACGACAAACTCGGAACCGGATTGGCCATCTACCACCGAAAGCTCGCCAAAATAGTCACCAGGATCTACAAAATAAAGCCCGACGCTGCGTCCGTCCACCGTAAAATCGACGCCCTGCAGCCGCCCGTCCACCAGAAAGCCTAGTTCCTGTGTTGGGGTATCCTTGGACATCACCATGGCCCGGCGTGCGAAAGAGCGCAGGCTCATTTGCGCCGACAGCGGCTCCAGAGCTTCCCGCGGTAACGGGTGCAACAATGGAAATTGCGTGAGTAATTGAAGCGAGACGGGCATTCCCCGCGAGTTTAGCGCCTGCCCCCCAACGCCAACTTGTGATGGACAACACAGAACGAAAGCGTCAAACCTGCTAGATTGACCGGTGCATTTGCGAGGTATTCCCATGAACCCAGTCCCCTTATTTCTGCGTTTGGCACCACTTGCCATATTGCTGCTTGCGCTGACCAGCCCGGCGCGTGCGGCGGGTGCGCCAGACGGTGCAGCCATGGTTGGCGAAGCCACGCTGGTGATTGGTGTGGCCAAGCTGATTTCCGTCGATGGCGTCGAGCGCGCGGTGGACCGGGGTACCGCCATCCGCGTTGGCGACCGCATCGAAACCGGCGCCGGGGGCCACGTGCATCTGCGCTTTGTCGATGGCGCTCGCCTGAGCGTGCGCCCGGCCAGCCGCCTGCAAGTCGAGAACTACAGCCGCGCCAGTGACGCCAGCGCGCTCACGGCCATCAAATTCCGGCTTGACGAAGGCGTGGTGCGATCCATCACGGGCGCCTGGGGTGAGGCCGAGCGCGACCGCTTTCGGCTCAACACCCCGGTGGCCGCCATTGGCGTCAAGGGGACCGACTTTGTTGTCAAGTCCGACGGCGAAACCACACTGGCGTCGGTCTATACCGGTGCCATCATGCTCACTCCCATTGCGGGCGCCGGTTGCCAGGCCAGCTTTGGCCCGTGCCTGAACGGAAGCGAAAAATTGCTCTCTGAAGACATGAAAGGCCAGATGCTTTCGCTCAGCCGCCAGCAAGCCACGCCGCAACTCGTGCCAGCGGTTGACCTGCTGGCCCAGCGCGTGGTGCGCCCGGTCATGGCCGAGGTCACGGTGCGACCCGATCTTGTACTCAAACCGGAAGTCAACCCCGTTGCCAGCCCGGTTGTCAGCCGGACCGACACCACTCCTGAAAAGACGGTGGTCAGCGAGTCGCGGGTGACTGAGATGGTGGCAGTGCAGGTTGCCTCTGC
>CAZZLB010000356.1:0-3797 GCA_964654655.1 uncultured Rhodoferax sp.
GACTGGAATCGGATTGCGTCCTGTGCAATCTGGGTTCGGAGAGTCGAGGGCCTGTCCGGGAACATCTCACGGGGGAACGCCCCCACTGGTACCTGCGTGGCGAGATCCCCGATCCAATCTCCGAGCCCGCTGATCGGCCAGCCAAACAAAGGGTCTTGCTCGAATCGAACCGCTGGGACGAAGGGATAGCCCGTGGCTGCGTCAGTCTCATAGACGGGAACCGCGTGGTAGGACGGCCGGGATTCCTGTACCGCGTCGGGTGCCTTAGGGGGAGGCTGGTAGAACGGAACCCCGGCCGCCTGTAGCTGCTCGAGCCGGCTGGCCGCGTAGGCGTTGCGGTTTCGTAGCTCAAGTTCTCGGATCGCGTCAATCCGCTCTTGTAGCCGCTGGCGTTGCTCCTCTAGCGGAGTCTGCCGGATGCCGCAAAGTGATTTGATGACAGATAGGATCATCGCATTGTGACTCCGAGCTTTGCCATCGCAGTCTTCGCCAGAGAGAAGGCCGCGTCACAAATCGCCTGATGACATTTGCTGTCGTCAACGCTTGAGTCTGGCCTGCCCGCGATGGATACCACAAGACCGAGGTAAACGCCGTGGAACTGCTGCGTGGCCATCGCTGCAATCGCCTGTTGCTGGCTTACTACAGGTTGTCCGTTTGGTTGCACGATGTTCATGCTGGCAACACCGAGATGATTTTGAGATTTTGACCCCACGTGTGCAGGCATCGCTGCATGGCCTCCCACGCTGTACGGGCCTGTACCGTGTACGTCGTCTTGCTGGTTTTGCAGTGCCAAACCTTCATCCGAGCATCTCCCCTATCAGAGCGATTCCCATAGCCAGGGCATCCGGGCCGTCGTCATGTTCGCCGCTGGGAAACTCTTTTAACTGGTTGACCGTGAGCCGGCCGCCTACGGTGTCCTTGAACCTGATCCGATGCATGTGGAGCCACTCAGACAAAGCCAGCCGAATCCGCACTTCCTTGTTCTCCATCGAATCGAACGGGTGAAGCTGAATAAGCGAGTGCCGCTCGTCCAAGAGCCTCCGAACGTCAACGGCCAGTTGCTCCTGAAAGCCGTGAGTCTCCATCGTCGCGACCTTGCAACCGGATTGCTGAATCATCCCGGCCAGCTGCTCAATCACCTCGGGCGTGGTCATGCGGCGAAGGAACGACTCCACCCAGAGCGTTCCTGACCAGTCGAGAATGATCACGTGGATCGCACAGTAGTCGCCGCTCTTGCTCTGGGCCCCCTTGGACGGGTCACAAGCAACAATGCGAATCCTCTCGTTCAGGTTCGGGGGCAACTCGTCATAGAAGAGATCGCTTGTGAAGTAATCATCAGGCCACTCACAAGCCGACGGATCGGATCGCGGGTTCTGCTGGTACAGGCTGGCGAACATGTAGCTCCGGCCGGCAAGCTCGAATTCGCGTTGAATGTCCCGGAGCTTCTCAAGGGGGAACCTCGCCGGCCAGAGTGCGGTCCCGTCGTCTTGGATGGCCTTGAACTCAACCGTGTGCCACTTGGCCGATGCGGGCAACTCCGGGTTCAGGGCCAAGCACTCGCCGGTCAGGTCGCTCATGTGCCGCCTGCTCATCACCAGGCTGATCTTGCCGCCCGGTTCGCATCGGGTGATCAGGTCCGCGAAGAACCACTTTGAGAGCGTGCCCCGCTGGTTGGGGGAGCGCGCAGCTTCATCGTCCTTTACCAGGTCGTCGCACGCGAGGTAGTGATACCCCTTGCCGCTGACCGAGCCGCCGGCCCCCACCGAGTCATAGCCGCCTGTGTGATCGAGCCACCGAAAGGAATCCGCCCGGGTCCATTTGGGGTCAAGCCGCAAGCCCACGGCCGGGGCCGCCTTCTGGCACAACCGAACCACGTCCCGGGCGAAGGTATCGCTGAGGCTGCTCCCGTAGCTGACCCCCAACGCCTTCCGGTCTGGATGTGTGCAACAGAACCAGGCCGGGACTACAACCGAGTGCCAAACGCTCTTGCCGTGGCGAACAGGGGCCTGGATGATTTGGCGGTTTACGCTGGAATCGGCAAACAGGGTAAGCGAGGCACGTTGGAACGCCTGGACGTGGGGCGGAAACAGGAAGCCGGGCAGGAAGCACGCCGCAAACCGAGCCGGGGTAAGGAAAGCCCTTAAATCCATTTCTAGGCCGCTCCCTGCGATGTAGCGTTCTCTCCCAAAAACCGAATATCTGCCTCCATCTCCGATTGGAGCGATTCTGACGCTTGTAGGAGCCTCTGGACGGCCTCGGGCA
Organism: uncultured Rhodoferax sp.; assembly: GCA_964654655.1. Taxonomy (GTDB): domain Bacteria; phylum Pseudomonadota; class Gammaproteobacteria; order Burkholderiales; family Burkholderiaceae_C; genus Rhodoferax. Next base: position 2,263 of record CAZZLB010000356.1, read on the forward strand.
AATCCGGCCCTCCCTCGTGGTGAGTCACGTCTACCACGTCAACCGGCTTCCCGTATCCGTACTCAAGAAGCAGCTTGATCGCCGCAAACTCGCCAGCGTCAACGAGTTCCGACAGCTTCTTGAAGGCCGTCTTGACCTGCTTTTCCGTGATCAGCTTGCGGAGTTCGGCCTGTCGCCGTCCCCCGCGATTGCCCGCAGCCGCTTTGTTTCCGGGCTGAAATCTCATGGTCAAGCGAAAACGGCCGTGTAATCGGGAGACGTCCTATGCGAGTATTGTGTAGTCCATTTGATAACATTGTCAAGTGCAAGATTCGAGGATTTTAAGGGAACTAAGCTTGACCTGTATTCTAATTGATGACAGAATACCTATGTTTTCTGTTACAATTTCCGTTTACTCTGTCGAAAGGACTCCCGAAATGTCGCTCACTGAAAAGCTGGCGAAACTGAACGCCGATGTTGAGGAACTGAAGGCCGCCGCCGAAGATGTCCGGGCCGATCTGGCCGCCATCTCCGAAGAAATCCCGCTGTTGCAAGCGGGTCAGGCCAACCCGGTGACCGCCATCGACTGGCAAAAGCTGGTCCAGACGATCATGCAGATCATGCAGATGCTGCTCCCGATGCTGCTGAAGGCCGATCCGTCCAAGGCCGATTCTTGCACGGACTAGCCTTGGGTCCGCGGTTCCGCGTGGCGGGGGTGGTTTTCTGGCGACGGCCGCCCCCGCCTGTTTGGATCCCGCCGCCTTCTTTTCCTTCTGACCCGAAAGGAATCGTGAAATGCCTCTGAACGAATTCGGCTACCAAGTCGGATGCACGCCGGCCCGGCACAAGCTGGCCGCTACTGAGCCATTCCGGCCTGCGGCCCCGGTGCCTGCGGAATGGGGCGTAGTGCCCCCAAAGCTGCAATACTGGGGCAACAACACCGACGGCACGTGTGTAACGACCGAGGAAGCCGCCGATGCCGCGGTACATGCCGCCGCCCTGGGGCTGGAACTGCCGCTCGTCACGGATAGCGAGGTTCTCCGCTACTGCCGGAAGCACGGAACGCTGAACGGTGCCACACTTACCGAGGTCATGGATTCGCTCCAATTCCCGAACGATCCTCTCGCTGCGAGTGATCGCATGTACTATGACGGCCGGTACAAGAGCGTCAATTGGGAGGATCGCGGTACCCTCTGTGCAGCCATCTTCGAGGCCCGGGGCATGGTCAAGATTGCGATCGCTTCATCGTGCCTTGGGAACGCTGTCCAGGGCAAGAACGGCTGGACGGTTCTCGCCGCGGTCAAGAATCGCGGTGTGGACCACTGCGTTGGCCTGTGTGGCTATGGATCGTTGTCCTACCTGTGCTCCCTGTGCGGGGTGCCTGTGCCGAGCGGAGCCGATCCGGGCCAGTTCTGCTACCTGATGTTCACCTGGTCCACTGTCGGAATTGTCGCCGAGCAGGCCATGCGGAACATGACGGGGGAAGCATACGTCCGGATGCCGACGAAGGCCCCGACGCCCGACATGCCGGCGAGTTCGATTGGCGGCAGCATCAA
>CAZZLB010000357.1:0-3784 GCA_964654655.1 uncultured Rhodoferax sp.
GTGATGATCCAAGCGATTGAAACCTTGCTGAATGGTATACCGATCATCGGAACGACTGCAAAGGGACTTGGAGAGGGATTTTACGCTGCCGTGAAGGCTCCAGTAAATCCGGTGAAGAATGCCACGTCTGCGAATGACCCGATCAAGCTCTTGGTCTTTATGCTTGCCTTTGCTATTCTGAAAGCCATATGGTGCTTTATCAAGAGCATCTTGAACCCACTGCCGATTATCGGGATATTCTTTCCGTTGTGTGGAGACAAAACGGATCCAGACAATATCGATGATGCATCTGGACTATCGATCCTTCCTTCTGCACTGCCTGCTGGATTTGACAAACGGATACAGGAAGCAAAGCTCAGAGCAGATGCGGCAAGGATTGAGGCCGCAGCAAAGAACCCGATCCCTGTTGAACCAGAAGCAAAAGGGATCACCTTTGCTGAGTTCGTTGCAAGGTCAGGAACGGCACGACATAATCCTGTGACTGCTGATCAGCCATCGGCTCCAACGTTCAACCTGCCAACGTCAACAAATCCACCTACAACAAAGCCAGAGGTGCAGGCTGAGTGGGAACCCAGCAGTATTACGTATGATGAACTTCGGAAGAAGTTTGGTCTCTAGTTATTGACACAACACAATGGCTAGAAGCTTCAAGAGTGTCGGAATAACAACAGAAGACCTGACAACCCAGAAAACCTCTGTTGCAGCAGCACCACTACCAATCGGAATAATCACCCCTGTTCAACTCGGCACAGACAACGAAGGGTTACTGGCGATGAGTTACAGCGTTGGTGCCCAGATGAAAAACAACCTCCGAGACTTGGTTATGACAAACTGGGGGGAACGTGTTGCTCTGTATGACTATGGTGCCAATATCGGCCCGATGGTGACTGAGTATGAGAACGGCAAAGACCGTTTTGATGAGATTGTGATGCAGCGGATCTCTAATGCTGTTGCCAAGTGGATGCCGTATGTGGAGCTTGAGAACTTCGACAGTGCTCAGAGACAGTATACTAACTACATCGGTTTAGGAGTGGTCGTTATCACGATAGACTACAGCATTCCAAGAGCAAACATCCCTACGTCTAGGCTTCAAATAACGTTTGCAGTTTCCTAATACTAGCACGGGAGCATATCTAATCATAAAGGTAAATGATGGTAAGCTATGCCGGTTGACTCCAGACGCAGCGTGACGCAGCTAGTCAAAGCTAGGAAATACGTAGCCAAAGACTTTGATGCTTTCAGATCTGATCTGGAGGAGTATGCTCGGACATTCTTCCCAGACCGTCTTCAGGACTTTTCCTCAAACGGCTTTGGTGGTTTGCTCTTGGAGTTGGCTGCTTATATTGGGGATGTTCAGTCCTTTTACCTTGATCATCAGTTTGGAGAACTGAATGCTGAAACGGCTGTTGAGCCAAAGAACCTAGAGAAGCTGTTGAGGGAAGCTGGTGTGCAGATTGTTGGGGCAGCACCGGCAGTGGCTCCTGTGACGTTCTACGCACGTATCCCTGTGGATCCAGCGAATGGTTCATACGACAAGACAGCATTACCGATCTTCAAAGAAGGAACGTTGGTAAACTCAAATCGTGGAATCCAGTTTCAACTGATTGAGGATGTGGATCTAACTCTGACAAAGAGTGATGGCACACCGGCAAACGGGATCAGTTATGTCAACGGCGATATTGACAACAACAACAATCCAGTAAACTTCATCTTCAGTGCTCAGGGCGACTGTATCAGCAGCACAACAACAACGGAGACTTTTGCTGTAAACGGATTTGAAGCTTTCAAGACCTATACCTTGAGGAACCGGGACGTCACCGACATCATCTCCGTCACTGACTCGGATGGCAACAGTTATTACGAGGTAGAATTTCTCACACAAGATACGGTTTTCAAGGCTGTAAAGAACAAGCTTCCAGCTTCTGCAACTCCACCCGATCAACTCTATGTGGACTCGAACATAGAGATCCTTCCTGCTCCATACCGGTTCTTTCGAACCACAGCTCTGGCCAGCAGGCTGACGACCCTAACCTTCGGCGGTGGTTCTGGTGCCTCAATGAACGACGACCTCGTTCCAGATCCAAGCGAAGCTGCTTTGCCACTGTATGGGAAAAAGAACTTCTCGAGATTTACAATCGATCCGAACAATCTCTTGAAGACCTCAACCCTTGGAGCCATTGCACCAAACGTGACGATCACCGTGACGTATCGGTATGGTGGAGGACTGAACCATAACATTCCTCCCCAGAGCATCACAGAGATTGGCACCCTGTTGATGGAATTTCCTGGCAACCCTTCAGCAGCAGTTGCAGCAACAGTGCGATCATCGGCTGATGCAAACAATAATCCGGGAGGTGCTGGGTGGCGGGCAACTGGTGAAGCTTCTGGTGGGTTGGATGCACCCACACTGGATGAACTGCGTCTGCAAATTCCTTCTGCCAGAGCTTCACAAGCACGGATTGTGAGCAAGGAAGATTTGATGTCTCGGATATATTCCTTGCCATCTAACTTTGGACGTGTTTATCGAGCAAGCATCCGGAACAATCCTGACAATCCGAACAGTGCTTTGTTGTTTATCCTCTGCAAGAATGCTCAGAACCAACTTACCCTCGCACCAGATCTCCTAAAGAAGAACTTGAAGGTATATCTCAATCAATATCGGATGGTGTCCGATGCGATTGATATTCTGGATGGTCGGATTATCAACCTACAGATCAACTATGACATAACGGTTGATCCAACCTTCAACAGACAACAAGTGCTTCAGAACGTGCAGAGTAAGCTGATCCAGTATTTCCAGATTGGAAACTTCCAGATGGATCAGCCTTTGGTGTTGGATGATATTCGGAACATTATATACAACAACGTGGGAGTTTTGGCTGTGAGAGGTATCACGGCAAAGAACATAACGGGAACGGTCAGTGATCGAGTGTATAGCACCGTTCGTTATGACGTTGCAACCAACATCATCAACAACTCTATTCTCATTCCTCCACCCGGAGGTATGTTTGAGATCAAATACTCATCACAAGATCTGATCGGTCGAGTTGCCTAACAGAGAAAGAGATCATCAGAATGTATCGCATACTCAAAGCCGACAAAGATGCCTACGTAACCAACAAAATCATCTTCTCTACCAAACCTACAACCACACGTTCGACTGACGCAAACACAGGACAAGCAGGGACACTCGATCTCTACAAGCTTGTCAACGCTACATCAGTCCCGTCAGGTTCCTCGGGGATCGAACTATCCAGAGGCCTTCTACATTTTGATCTCTCTGGGCTTCGTTCCATTACCGGATCGATTCTGAACCCCGCTGACCCAAGCTTCAAGTGCTATGTTGCTCTCAAGGATGTATACGGTGGACAAACCGTCCCTTCGAACTTCGATCTGACACTGTATCCTCTTGCAAAAAACTGGTCTGAAGGCCGTGGATTAGATGTTGTTGGATACAGAGATCTGGATGTTGCAAACTGGTCCACTGCAAGCTTGGATTATGTGCAAAGTGCTGGGATGGATTATGCAACGGTTGAATATGAGGAAGCTGTAGTTGATGTTCCATATCTGACGAACACGGTGGCTGTTCCGTTCATCAACACCTTTACCTCAATACCGTTGGTTGTGATCACGGACATATCCAGTTCGAACCATGTGCTTGTGAATGCATATCTGGATAACCAGACGAGTATATCAACCCTGTATGTAAGCTTCTCAACGCCGTTTATCGGAAGCTTCGTATACCGTGCTGCGTATGATCCAACGCCTGGAACACCAAGAACAG
>CAZZLB010000358.1:0-3783 GCA_964654655.1 uncultured Rhodoferax sp.
CCGAAATAAGCGAACAATCCTTAAGCGACTTTATGAAAGCGTTTTTCACAGGCACCCTCAGCTTATTATCATCACTTAATGTTAAGGTGCAGTATTTCCCCAGCTACTTTGAGCTAGAGAAGATTAATGGGCAAACACAATACTGGAACCCTGAAGAACCAGATGAAGAAAAACGCGAACCCAAAATTAAACGTGGCAACATCTTCGATTCACCCGACTGGGTTCATAACGTGAACAGACCTAAATACACTGAATACTGGTTTAACCGTGAGATTGAGTGGCTAAAAGAGTTCGCAACGAGGGTTTAGCCATGAAATCAGGACAATTCTTTAGAGGCAAAATAGATGGTATTCAGAAGAATTTTGAATCACCCAACATCGGCAAAATATTACCCCCCGGAAAATTAACTGAATTAGCCGACCTTGACGACATAGGAACATATCCACAATTTAACCGTCAAACCCTAACCCTCATATTATCTGTGATAGAACCCGCAGAAAACACCGATGGCAGACGCGGCGGCATAACTAACCACACAGTATTCTACTCATGGGATCGCACAGTAACACACGAAGACGCCACATACCTATTTGACGTTGAAAAGTTTGTATCTGAAATCATAACTGGCAAACGCAAATTTAAGATGCCGCCAAAACCAACCTATCCCCCAGACGTAGACTTCGCAATAATCGAACCACCCCCACCTATCGAATGGGAGGTGCAACCATAAAATGCCCTTCAAAGGCTCACGCGGCCCAGTATTAATCATTGTCATAATTTTCTTTGTAATAATCGCGGGAATAGCCATAGCATCCCAAGGACCACCAAAAAGCAAAGTTACCCTAAATTCAGAAACAGTTACAATCACCATAAACTATAACGTCGGCATAAAAACTATAGAAATAACCAACCAAAACACAGGCCAAACCTACACAGCAACAGTAACAAGCCTCCCATACAGCTTCAACTGTACACGCGGAAACGCCATAGACATCACCGTAACAACAAACCCAAGCTACAAATGGAACGCCTGGACATTTACCCCCGTAGGTATACCCTTAAGCGATAACCCCGCCACTTTCAAAGCAGATAACACTAATCACTTCGGCGCAATCATAAACAATAACCAGATCATTATGGAGCCAAACTGCATACATATCTCAGCTTCGCCATCACCAACCCCCGCCCCAACTAACGCAACATCAGTTGTCTATAACATGTTAGTAGTGAAGTAAAATGAACCACAAACAAATCTCTCTTCTTATTTTCTTTCCTTTCACATTAGCTTTAGCTCTAATTCCTCTTGCATCTGCTCAGGTTGATATTCAAGGCGGCGCTCAAACCGTAATGGATACCCTAAGCGGCTGGGGAGGACAATTACAGCAATTTGTATCAAATGAACCTGTAGCTACCGGCGCAATTACAACTTTAGGCGCAGGAACAGGTATAGGTCTCGGCGGATGGGCAATCGCTTCTAAAGGTAAAAAAGCCGCTGAAGCAGTCGCAAACTCATTTAAAGATAAACTGGCGGGCGCAGAATCTAAAGCCGCTGAAGCCACTGAACAATTAACCACCTATAAGTCACAAATAGAAACATCCGCGGCACAGGCGCAAACCAAAGTAACTGATCTGCAATCGCAATTAACTAAATCTCAAACCAGCGTAGATACATTAACCCAACAGAAAACCAACCTACAACTAACAGTCGATGATTTGAAATCGCAGCTTAAGACTACGCAGGATAAACTCTCCGGCGCATTAGCAGCCGCACAAAAAGTAATCTAAGCGTTTCGGGGTCTAAAGCATTCTACACTATGGGTCCACGAAGGCAAAAGCGCCACTAACCCCTGTACTTTTATGCTAATTTGCCTCAAGAGTACCCGTCTTGTAGATACGGATTAACCCGAAAACTTGGAGGATGAGCAAGCCACTATAACTTCTCCCCGTTAGAGGCGGATCGTAGAAGGTAGCGGCTTAAGCGCCCATCTTTGCATGCAACTTTAACTTTGTATAAATCAGCTATTAAATGTATCGTTTAGAACATTAATAGCGTAAAATAGAACATTACGGAAAATTATCTATGAACCCCGCAGCCATCCCCGCATTAATATTCTGCGCAGGCTGCATCGTGGCACTATTCATAATACGATTATACAGGAAGCTAACAAAACTATGAGTATCAGCATGGAAGAAGCCCTCGGCATACACGGCGTAACAATCACACCTGAACCAAAAAACGCACAGAACATCACATTCTGCCCCCGTGAACTAGTAGACATCGAACAAATCAAACCCTTACTATTAGAACATTATACACAGCAACAGATCGCGGATAAACTCGGATATACCCGAGAAGCCATAAGCCGCAAAATCGCAAAGTGGATGCAAACAGAAGATTTCCGAGAATGGGCACAAACCCTATGGCTAAAACAGTATAACCAATTTAGCCGTACAGAAGACAAAGAAGTGGAAGCTTTCAAAGCATTAACAAAAATCATCTGTGCCCAAACAACAAGAAAAGCAGAAATCAAAACAGAAACCACCATCCAAATCGACCTAAAAGCCCAAGTTGCAGAATTAATCAGAGTAAGTGAGGACCAATGCAGCAAGCCAGTAGCCGGAGATTCACCCTCTTAGGCTACGACGCCACTCTTGGGCAACAAGCAATAGTCGGCGCTGTACTTAATCCAAAAGTTAAAAGACTCATAATAAGCTGTATGACAAGGTACGGCAAAACCCGCTTTGTCGCAATCGGCTTACTCCTAATCATCGCTAACACCCCAATATAACTACGGCAGAATCCTAAGAAAATTCTTATCAGTGCGCCAACCATTGACCAAACCAACATCATAAGAAACTACCTCGCGGAACACATAGCCAACAGCCGAATCTTAAGTAGTTTGGTAGATCATAATGCGCACACAGGCCCCGAACACCTCAAAAGTGAGATGTCAAAAAAGCGTTTGACGTTTAAGAATGGCTGGGAAATCATCACTTTAACAGCGCATGGTGAGGAAGGCGGCAAAGACCCCGGCAAGCAACTTATGGGTTTTGGCGGCGACATCATTGTACTAGATGAAGCCTGCTTAATCCTTGATGAAGTTTACACAAGCAGAATAAGCCGTATGCTTGGAGATAGCCCAGACAGTAAATTAATAACAATCGTTAACCCCTGGAACAGATTAAACTTTGCTTATAAGCAATGGATTAATCCAGCGTTTACACGGATTCATATTAACCACAGACAAGCCTTAGCAGAAGGCCGAGTAACAGAAACCTATCTCGCAGAACAAAAAGCCTTACTCAGTGATTACGAGTGGGAAGTTCTGTATGAGTCAAACTTTGCTGATGAAGCCGAAGACACCCTAATACCCTATAACTGGATACAAAGAGCAACACGCCCCCACAACTTCCCAAGCCTAACACAGAAAACGTGGGGCTTAGACGTAGCTGAACAAGGCGCAGACCAAACCTATCTAACCCCCGCAGACACAGACGGCATCCACTACAAAGTAAAACCACAAATTCACATACGCCAACATGACACAATGCCAACAGCCAACGACGTATCAAACATTGTACCCAGAAACGAAAACATTAACGTAGACAGCATTGGAGTAGGCGCAGGCGTCTATAGTCGCTTAAGAGAATTGGGCTTTAATGTTAAATCTATACGTGTATCAGAAGCGCCCACTGTTGAAGCAGACCGATACCTAAACTTGAAATCTCAACGCTTCTGGTTACTGCGGCAAATCTTTGAAGCAGATAACATTGAAATCCCTA
>CAZZLB010000359.1:0-3773 GCA_964654655.1 uncultured Rhodoferax sp.
AACGCGAAGGCATTTTAAATACGGGCGCCCTCCCATGATGGTTTCCTGAAAATAAGTGGCTGGCTATTTGCACTTGTCCATGGCCGCGGCGACGGGAATGGCGATGGCGCTGAGCAGACTGCCGCCTGCATTGGGGCCTATGCAATCGGGTTTGGCGGCGCCGGCCATGGCTTCGCTCAGGCGGTCACGCTGCCCGGTTCCATTGATCTGTTCGTTGGCCATTTCGGCCAGACTACGCTGACGCGGTGCATTCTTCATGCTGTAAGGATAGAGGTTCAGCGGCGCCTGCGCCCCGGCGGTTCCGGCCGGTGCTGCTGCGCCCGGCGCCCGCAAGGTAGCAGAACCCTGCGTGCTTTCCACCGGAGTAATGGCGGCGGGCCGCGCCGGCGCCACGGTCGCAGCAGGGGCCGGTGCAGGCGTTGGGGCCGGTGCAGGCGCTGGCACCGCAGCCGGGGTAGACGCGGGTGCTGGGGCCGGTAGAGGTTCGGTCAGTGCAACGGGAACAGCCGCGGGTGCCGGAATAGACAATTTCTCAAGAGGAACATCGACCGGCGCCACCGGTACCGGCTCCGGTCTGGGCGCGAGTTGCACCGGCACAGGTAGCGGCGCCGGCACGGGGGCAGCGACCGGTTCCGGTACAGGCACTGGTGGCTCCGGCTGCACACGTTCCAAGCGAGGCGTTACTGGTGCCGGCGCTGGTATCACCGGCTGCAACTGCAGCTTCAACTCTGCCGGCTTCTCTGGCGGCAGTTCTATCGGCTTGGGTTGGATCGCGCGCGGCGCGGGCGGGGTTGGCGGCGCCATCTCCGTCACTGGCTTCAATCTTGGCTCAGACAGGGGCACAGGCACGACGATCGGCTTGTTCGTCTGCTCCGGCCGCAAAGTGATCGGTGCCAGGTACTGGACCACCGAACGCACTGACTGCACCATGGGCGCGGACTGCAGCGCCAGCCAGAGCAAAGCCAGATGCAGGACCCCGGTGGTCAGCAGGGCGGGTCTGGAAATGGGTGCAGCCGGACTCATGCAGAGATTAACTCTCCAAAACGCCGCAAGTCCACATTGCCGCCACTGAGAATGACGCCGACGCGTTTACCCTTCAGTGGCAAACCGGCGTGGCAGGCGGCGGCAAAACCCAGACAACCGGTTGGCTCCACCAGCATCTTCATGCGCTCGGCAAAGAAGCGCATGGCTTCGACGAGCTGTGCATCGCTTGCGGTCAGCACATCATGCACGTCGCGCCGGATGATGCCAAAGGTGTACTGCCCCAGGTGCTGCGTTTGCGCCCCGTCCGCAATCGTCTTCGGGGTCTCGATGTGGACGATGGCGCCCGAGCGAAACGACTGCTGGCCATCGTTGCCGGCAAGGGGTTCCACACCGTAAACCTGGCACTCGGGTGCCAGCGCACGCGCCGACAGGGCCGAGCCAGACAGCAATCCGCCGCCGCCCAGCGGCACCAGCAGAAAGTCAAGTGCGCCAACTTCTTCGAACAACTCTTTGGCAGCCGTGCCCTGCCCCGCGATCACGTCAGGGTGGTCATACGGCGGGATCAGTGTCAGGCCGCGCTGCTCAGCCAGTTCCCTCGTCAGGGCTTCACGATCAGACTTGTAGCGATCAAACAAAATGACTTCCGCGCCATAGCCCCTGGTGGCCTCGATCTTGCTCGGCGGCGCATCCAGCGGCATCAAAATGGTGGCAGGAATGCCGAGCAGACGCGCCGACAGGGCAATCGCCTGTGCGTGGTTGCCCGACGAAAAAGTAATGACACCGGCTTGCCGCTGTGCAGCGCTGAATCGGGACAGCGCATTGAAGGCGCCGCGAAACTTGAAAGCACCCATGCGCTGAAAGTTTTCGCATTTGAAGAATACACTGGCTCCAAGGCGCTCGTCCGCCGTGCGCGATCGCCATACCGGTGTCTGGTGGGCATGGCCTTGCAGCCGCGCCGCAGCGGCGTTCACGTCTTCATAGGTCGGCAAAGTCAACATGGCAACAATTCCATTCAGGTCAAAGATGTCTGCGAGGCAACAGGTCCAGTGTATCCAGAGTTGCTGAAAACCTTCTCCTGGCAGGAGTTGCGACATCACCCCTGGCGCAACGCCGCTGCCGTACTGGCCGTGACGCTGGGCGTGGCGCTGGCGTTTTCGGTGCACCTGATCAATGCCTCGGCTTTGGCCGAATTCTCGCAGGCAGTGCGCGCTGTGGGTGGCCAGCCTGATCTGGAACTGCGCGCCGTTCAGGGCAGTCTTGACGAGGCGCTCTATGCCCGCGTCGCGCGGCTGCCGGAGGTGGCGCTGGCCTCGCCCGTGATCGAAGTCAGCAGCTACGCCCTGAGCGATCAAGGCGAGCGTGTGCCGCTGCGCATTGTTGGCGTGGATGCGCTGCTGGTGGCCGGTGTGGCGCCGGCGCTGATGCCGCGAGTCAAGGGTAGTGCGGATCGGCTGGCGCTGTTCTCGCCTGGTCATGTTTTCTTGAACGCTGCCGCGCTTCAGCGCTGGCCCGGTGAGACCATGCAACTGCAAAGCGCGCTGCAAGTCAGACAGGTCAGCGTGGCCGGCAGTGTCAGCGCTGCCGGTGCACCCCTGGCAATGATGGACATTGGCGCTGCGCAGGAATTCTTTGGCAAACAAGGGCAGCTCTCACGCATCGACCTGCGTCTGCAGGCCGGCGTTGACCGTGTGGCCTTTGTGCGCGGCCTGCAACGCAGCGCCGACTGGCCCGCCAACGTCACTCTGACCGAGCCGGGCGATGCGCTGGCACAGGTCAGCAACATGTCGCGCGCCTACCGCATCAACCTCAGCGTGCTGGCACTGGTGGCGCTGTTCACTGGCGCTTTTCTGGTGTTTTCGGTTCTGTCACTGAGTGTGGCCAAGCGCTCCCAGCAATTTGCCCTGCTTGGCGTGCTCGGTCTGAGTGCCCGCAGCCGACTCTCCTTGGTGTTGTGGGAATCGCTGGCACTGGGCTTGGTCGGCAGCGCCACTGGCATCGCCCTGGGCGCTGCACTGGCAGGGCTGGCGCTGCACATGCTGGGTGGCGACCTGGGCGGCGGCTACTTTGCCGGTGCCGTGCCAACGCTGCAATGGGACGGCATGGCTGCCCTGCTCTATGGCGTGCTGGGTGTTGTCGCGGCCGTTGTCGGTGGCTGGTGGCCGGCCCGGCAGGCACAGCGCCTGGCGCCCGCCCTGGCACTCAAGGGCCTGGGCACCGACCTGATGGCGCCGCGCAGTCACTGGCTCAGCATCCTCTTGCTCGTCGGCAGTGCCCTGCTGGCCAGCGCCCCGCCCGTCTTTGAGCTGCCGCTGGCCGCCTATTTTTCGATCGGTATGCTGCTGCTCGGCGGCATCACCGCGCTGCCCTGGCTGATCGGCCTCGTGCTGGACCAAATGACACCCCGCTTGAGCCGACATGCCTTGCCCGTGCTGGCGCTGGAAAGGGCCCGGCGTGTGCGCGGCAGCGCTGCCGTGGCCGTGAGCGCGGTGGTGGCCTCGCTCAGTCTGGCTGTGGCACTGACAGTGATGGTGGCGAGCTTTCGCGAGTCGATGATCCACTGGCTTGACCGGGTCTTGCCGGCGGACCTGTATCTGCGCAGCGCCCGCAATCTGGCAGCGGGTGACACGGTTTACTTCAGCCCCGAATTTGTCCAGACCGCTGCGAAACTGTCCGGCGTGCAGCGCCTGGCGGCGCAGCGTGTGGTACCGCTGCTGCTCAGCCCGGAGCGACCGGCAGTGGCGCTGATGGCACGTGAACTGACCAACCCCGGTCGCGACCTTGCCATGGTT
>CAZZLB010000360.1:0-3772 GCA_964654655.1 uncultured Rhodoferax sp.
GCGGACATGAACTTTCGTCCCGACTCGAAGGATTGTGCGTACAACAAAATGGCCCGGGTCTTGACGTCGCTGGCCAGATAGTCCAGTATGTCGCCAAAATCGACGTCGACGTGCTCGCCAAGGGCCACAAGATGGGAGAACCCAATGCCCCGAGCTCGCGCCCAGTCAAGCATCGCGTCGGTCAGCGCATTGGACTGCGAAACAAAGGCCAACTCTCCGGGCAAGGCGTCGATCTGTGCAAGACTGGCGTTCAGACTCAGATGCGGCGACATCAAACCAAGGCTGTCGGGTCCCAATATTCGCAGCAACTGGCTCTGTGCAGCTTTCAGCATGGCGTGTTTTTGCACCTGATCCATGCCTGCGGTCATGACCACAGCGGCGTGCGCACCCCTGCCGGCAAGTTCCTGGATCACCTTCGGGACAGTGGCTGCCGGAGTACAAATGATGGCCAGCGCAGGTGCGGATGGCAGGTCCGTTGCGTGCGCCAGCACCGTGTGAGCACCCAGCATTCGGTATTTCGGGTTAACTGCATACAACGTGCCCTGGTATTTGCCTGCAATCAGGTTGTGCCAGACCGTTGCACCGACGCTGCCGACACGCTCCGAGGCTCCAATGACGGCGACGGAGGGTGGATCAAACAGGGCGTCGAGGTTGCGAATGCTCACGGGTCACACTCACGCAAAGTCAACCGAAAGGCCGCACGCCGATCAACATGCCATGTAGCCACAGCGCGAAGACAAGCCATAAGCCAAGCCCGACGATCACTGTGATGGCAGTGGCTCCCCATTTGCCAGGTTGATATTGAATATCGCCCGAACGGTCACGTCGGCGCGCCGCTGCGAAGTCGAAAATCGACCAAAGAAGAAACGAGCCGAACAACAAAATGTGCGCCAGATTGCCATTGGCCAGCAAATGTGCCAGTGCCCACACCTTGACCGCCAGCACCATCGGATGGTGAAGGCGTGCCTTGATTGCGTTTGCGGGAACGTAGGAGGCAGCCAGCAAGACAAAAGAACCCAAGGTCAACAGCGCAGCCAGATGGCGCATGCCGGTGGGTGGGCTCCACAGCTGCATTGGCTGTTGCCGTGCCAGACCAAAACCCCAAATCATCAAGCCCAAACCAAGCAGCGATGCCATGGAGTAAATCCCCTTCCACGGCAATTCGCCATATCGCACAACGGTTCGTGTGCGCCAGTCATCGGCCACGATGCGAATGGAGTGCACGCCCAGAAAGATGATCAGGCCAAGAATGAGATAGTTCATTGGATGCTCCAAACAGGAACGACAGATGACCCGACTATAGTCCGGACAAGCGACCGAGGATCCGGCAGGGGCAACGCCTATTGCAATGCATGTCAATTTGTTTACACTGGACACTCGATATCAACCCACAAACCGGAGCCAATATGAAACCCGTTCAAGACCTGATAAAAGGACGTAATTCAACGGTTTTTCAAGTCAGCCCGTCCGCAACCGTATTTGAAGCCTTGCAGTCGCTGGCCGAACACGAGGTTGGCGCCATGGTCGTCATGGATCAGGGCAAACTGGTCGGCGTCGTTTCGGAACGCGATTACACGCGCAAGGTTGCCTTGCAGGGTAAGAACTCCAGAGAAACGACGGTCGCAGAGATCATGACTCGCGAGGTCGTCACGGTGACCCCCACCACCGGGACACGGGCCTGTATGGCGCTGATGAGTCAGAAGAATATCCGGCATCTCCCGGTAGTGAATGGGTCAGCGGTTCTCGGGATGATCTCGATCCGGGACATCATGAACGACATCATCGCCGGCCATGAACAGACCATCTCGCAGCTGACGAGTTACATCAGCAGCTAGACGTCAATATTGCCAGCGCGCAAGGCATTGGTTTCAATGAAATCCCGGCGCGGCTCGACTTCGTCGCCCATCAACATTGTGAAAACACGGTCGGCCTCGATGGTGTCGTCTATCTGCACTCTAAGCAGGCGGCGCACAGCCGGGTCCATGGTGGTTTCCCACAATTGCGCCGGGTTCATTTCGCCCAGACCTTTGTAGCGTTGGCGTGCGGTAGCGTGTTCCGCCTGCGCGATCAGCCAGGCCATCGCTTCGCGGAAGTCACTCACTTTTTCTTCTTTCTGGCGCTCGCCTTCACCGCGCGTGACCTTGGCGCCATCGCTGAGCAGCCCCTTGAAGGTGTTGGCCGACTCAGCCAGAGCGGCGTAGTCGGAGCCATGAACAAAGTCCTGCGTCAGGACGCTGCTCTTGACGTTGCCATGGTGGCGGCGACTGATGCGAAGAATCGGCTTGTCGGTGCGCAAGTCGAACTCGCCGGTCACCTCTGCGTCCGGCAGTTTGGCCTGAAGTGCAGCGGCGGAAAGCTCGGCGTCTGCTACGGTGTCCAGATTCAATGCCACACCGTCGGCTACCGATCGCAGGGCCTCGGCGTCCATGAAGTTGCCCAGACGCGTAATCACACCTTGTGCAACCTGATGCTTTCGTGCCAGTTCGGCCAGCGTTTCGCCGCTGAGCACAGTGCCGGTTTCGCCCCCGGTATGCACGGACGCGTTGCTCAGCGCAACGCGAAGCAGAAAGCTATCGAGCGCCGGTCCGTCTTTCAGGTAAAGCTCTTCTTTGCCAGCCTTGACTTTGTATAACGGCGGTTGCGCGATGTAAATGTGACCGCGCTCCACCAGTTCGGGCATCTGGCGGTAGAAGAATGTCAGCAGAAGTGTGCGGATGTGGGCGCCGTCAACATCCGCATCCGTCATGATGATGATGCGGTGGTAGCGCAGTTTGGCGACGTTGAAGTCGTCATTGCCCGTGCTGCCACCGGTCTTGCCGATGCCGGTGCCCAGGGCTGTAATAAGGGTCAGGATTTCGTTGCTGGTCAAGAGCTTTTCGTAGCGCGCCTTCTCCACATTCAGGATCTTGCCGCGCAGCGGCAGAATCGCCTGGAATTTGCGGTCGCGCCCTTGTTTGGCTGAGCCACCGGCCGAGTCGCCCTCGACGATGTAGATCTCGCACAGTGCGGGGTCTTTTTCCTGACAATCAGCAAGTTTGCCGGGCAGGCCCATGCCATCAAGCACCCCTTTGCGGCGCGTCATGTCGCGCGCTTTGCGGGCTGCTTCACGTGCGCGCGCTGCCTCGATGATCTTGCCAACGATGATCTTGGCATCAACCGGGCGCTCCTGCAGGTAGTCGTAGAGCAGCTTGCTGACGATGTCTTCCACCGGACCGCGCACTTCCGAACTCACCAGCTTGTCCTTGGTCTGGCTGCTGAATTTGGGTTCGGGAACCTTGACCGATAGAACGCAGGTCAGGCCTTCTCGCATGTCGTCGCCGCTGACTTCGACCTTGGCTTTCTTGGCCAGTTCATTGTCGTCAATGTACTTGTTGATGACGCGTGTCATGGCTGCACGCAGGCCGGTCAGGTGGGTGCCACCATCGCGCTGAGGGATGTTGTTGGTAAAGCAGAGCACCTGTTCGTTGTAGCCGCTGTTCCATTGCATCGCCACCTCGACACCGATGTTGGTATTCTGGTCGCTCTGGCGATCTCCCATGGCGTGGAAGATATTCGGGTTGAGGACGGTCTTGCCCTTGTTGATGAAGTTGACAAAGCCGCGCACGCCGCCCGCGCCGGAGAAGTCGTCTTCCTTGCCGCTTCGCTCGTCTTTCAACCGGATGCGCACGCCGTTGTTCAGGAAGCTCAGTTCGCGCAAGCGCTTGCTCAGGATTTCGTAATGGAAGTCGTTGTTCTGCTGAAAGATGTCGGTGTCGGGCAGGAAGTGGACTTC
>CAZZLB010000361.1:0-3760 GCA_964654655.1 uncultured Rhodoferax sp.
TTTCGTTGGTCAACACTGTGGCGAACGCGAAGATGATGGCGAAGGCCCAGCAATTAGCTCGTTCAGGACCGAATGGCATCAGGTTCGCCGTGACTAGGGCTGTGGAGCAGATGAGGGCGTAGGCGAGCTTTTTCATGGTCTGGTTCAGTTATATCGCCGGTTTCTAAGGTCGGGTTTGGAAAATGGGCCGCGCCAAATTTTTTC
This sequence comes from uncultured Rhodoferax sp., assembly GCA_964654655.1. Lineage (GTDB taxonomy): Bacteria > Pseudomonadota > Gammaproteobacteria > Burkholderiales > Burkholderiaceae_C > Rhodoferax. Next base: position 205 of record CAZZLB010000361.1, read on the forward strand.
GGGAGTGCTATTGGCCGAAGCTTGCCGAACTGGTGTGAAAATTCACTTCCTAGCCCGATACATCGTGTTCTGTTTCAACTGGATAAGTGCCGAGCCTGAAGATTGGTTGACGGCGCTATCGGCCCACGTCACACCATTGGTGGATTCTTGGAGGATCGTTCCGGCTGGCCATGTAACAGTGATAGCGTCGGTCTTGGTGATTCCCACCGTAAGGCTTTGATTTTCAATGGTTAGCGAATCGATGAGGAAGCTCTTGTGCGGGTCGGTCTGGGTGATAGTGAGTGTGCCAGCACCGCTCCACTCGGTCACCACCGTTTGCCATGCTCCGAGTCCCGACACTGGGTTGGTGGATATGGCGTAAGATGTTTGGGTGGCGCCGGTTACGCTGATTTGCGGCACGGGATAGATGTTTCCATCCACCCACACGCTCAGGTAAATTTTTGCCGGGCCGGTTACTGGAGCGCCCACGTATCCGAATTGACCCATGTCAAACCACCCGGCAGCGGTGCCGAGGTCTGAGGATTGATGCCAGCCGGTGGAGTAGTTGCCGATGTTGACGGACAGTCCGTTGGTGGCGGTAGCGGTGTCAAACGTCCAGGTTTGAGCGGTGGCCGTGATGGCGGAAAGTAGAAAGGCGATCAATTTCATGCCGCCACCAATATCATACAAATTGGTTAAGTCAACGGTTTCTTGACGTGTGGGAGTTCGTTGTAGCGGTGTATATGAGTGGATACTGCATTCCAACGATACGGCCAGCTTCTCTAGCAAACGCACCCGTCTCTGGTGTTGGTGTGTTCATATTACGCACTCTTAGTCAATAACTGTTCAATCCCCCGGCACAATTGCCGGACTGAATCGAGTCCTTCACTCAGCATCACACGGCCATTGAATCGCCACGCTGACACCTGTAACCGCTCGCCGCGACTTGAGCGGATCGTGATGGTATAATCCGGTGTTGGCCGTCGCGGTTTGTAACAGTAATGCGATTCAATAACTGGTTCAGCGTTGGCGCGATCCATCCGCAACCGCGCCTTCTTTGCAACGGCGTTTTTGCTATGTTTATGAGTCCAAGTCATTTGTGGTGTTTGGTTTGGCGCCGGTGTGGCCTAATACAGTGTTCGGCCTACAGCAGCACGCCTTGCGCGAGTCTGGTCGCGGCGATTTCGCAGTATGCTTCATTGAGTTCGATGCCGATTGCTCGGCGGTTGGTTTCTTTCGCCGCGAGTAGCGTTGTGCCACTGCCGCAGAATGGGTCGAGTATTGTCATATTTTCGAGGGTCACGTTGCACATGAGTCGCTTCCAAGCGGCGATTGGTTTCGGGCATGGATGGCCGTTCTTTTCCGGCGTTTCTGTCATCGTGTAGCTGCACGGCGTCCCGAAGTTTCGCTTCGTGGGATTCTTGCCGTAGTAGAGGATTGGTTGCGCGTCGAGGTTGCCCCACGTTTGCAGCCCGACGGCGGCAGGTTGGTAGTAGCACCCGAAGCTGTCGGGTTGCGGATACTGCATCAGGTTGCGATTTCCTGGCGTCACTACCGTCGGCCACTTCGCCACACATCGGCGTATCACGTCGGCCACCACGTCGCGGATATATTCCGGCGTGTCATCGAAGCCGGTCGTGTAGTTGCCGCGTCCGCGTTCCGTGCTCATGCTTCCGCGTCCGCCGTGGGTTCTTCGTCCACGTTCGTCCAGAGTAGCTCAGATTGACACGCCTCGACCTTGTGCGGGTCGGCTCGGTTTTCTTGCATCCACCACTGCCACATTTCCTCGCCAGTTTTGAAGCGAGATTGGGCGCGTGGTTTTCCATCGTTGCGCGGCACATTGCGCCAGCGTTCCCAGTTGGCGATTACCGCCTTTTTCCAGTTACGCTCGAACGCCGGCCACCGCTCAAATTCTTTCAGTCGGCTTTGGTTGTTGAGTGGGCATCCGACGCATCCGAGGCGCGTCCAGCCTTCCTCGTATAGCAGGCACACTTCCACTTCGTATGCGCCGATAAACTCCCACAATTGCTCATCAGACCAGTGGACGATTGGGCAGACTACGGTGTCTTTGTTATGGTCGGTCGTTACCTCGACCCATCGCTTTTTGCGGGATGGGCTTTCGGCTGTTCGGACGCCCATGATTTTCGTGCGACCTTCACCGCCGTATTCTTTGTATTCCTCGCAGCACCACCGCATCATTCGAGTGGGCGGCAGCGCAGACTTTTCAGCCACGCGCTTCATCATGTTGCCGTGTTCCGGCAGACTCCACCGCACGTCTGGATGCGTAGCTTTCAGGAAGCGGATGAGTTCGGGCGGGTCTATCGTCGTGGAGTTGTATTCCGCATCGAATTTCACGCCTGCCAGTTGCGCGAGTTTCTTGATGGCACAGGAGTCTTTTCCGCCACTGAACGCGAGATAGTAGCCTTGGGGTGGTTCGTGGAGTTTCAGCAGGGCTATCGCACGCGCCACACGTTCGGCGAGATTCATCTCGCAGACCCACTCAGCATCAGTCGGCTCAAAGAGTGTCATTGGTCTTTGCTCGCTAACAAGACGCTGGAGACCAACCGCGCCCCGCCTCTCCGTTTCGGCGCTCGCTGGTGTTGGGATGTTCGCTGTGTCGTTCACGGTTGTTCCCGGCGCGTGTGGCTCACTTCTGCGTTAGACGCCAAGTGCGAGCGCGTCCTGTGCGATGCGTTTGTTGATGATTTCCACATATTCGGGGTTCACTTCGATGCCGATGAATCGGCGGTTCAGTTCCTTTGCTGCTTTTACGGTCGTCCCGCTGCCGCTGAACGGGTCGAGCACGATGTCGCCTGGGTTGGTCCACGAGATGATGTGTTCCTTTGGCAGCCGTTCAGGGAACACGGCAGGGTGGTCTGTTGAGTCATCGCCGTTGTTTCCGACTTGGTATCGCCAGAGGTTTGTGCGCACAGACATTTCCGGCACGATTCGGCGGCGGGCATCCTTTTCCGTTCCGTCCGCTGCGATTCGTCCTTTTGTGCATACCGCACCGGCACGGATGTTTTGCACGTCTGCGATTCTGTTCACCGTCTTTGGCCGGCCTTTGGACAGAACAAACATGTATTCCCAGCATTGCCAGTATGCGAGGTTGCTGCCACATGCTCCCGTCCCGGCCTTCTCATAGACCATAGTGTCATGCAGGTTCAGTCCGAGGGTTTGGAAGTGCAGAGCTTGCCGCATTGACGTTCCGGTTTCGCTGCCGTCTTTCGTCGCGTCAGACACCACCCACACGATGACGCCGCCCGGTTTCAGGATTCGTTTCAGATTCCACGCCACGCCGTAGAAGTCCCATCCGTGCCCGCCGTATGTGCGTAGGTCATCATACGGTGGCGACGTTACCACCAAGTCCACGCTTTCAGATTGCATCTGGCGCATGATTTCACAGTTGTCGCCACAGTGAATGGCGTCTAACCAGTCGCTGGAGCGAACTGCCATGAGCGCGGTCACGTCGCTCTTGTTTTCGGATGTCGTTGGCGCGCTCATGTCAGTCGCTCAGCTTTTCGTTCGGAGAAAGCTGCGTGGACTGCGGTTGCTGGAATTCCTGCACTTGTGGCTT
>CAZZLB010000362.1:0-3734 GCA_964654655.1 uncultured Rhodoferax sp.
ACCATCTATGACATGTGCAAAGCGGTGGACCGCAGCATGGTCATCACCGACGTGAGACTGCTGGAGAAGCACGGCGGCAAGTCGGGCAGTTACATGGCCTACAAGTAACTGCTGACTTGATCGATTCGCTGCAGAGGCCGGCGTGACCCATGCCCGACTAGCTCTAATTGCACTGAAAATAGTTGGTCCAGCCGCCGTTAACCACGGTGCCGACAATCGCTTCGGTGCCGGAAGTCTTAGAGTCGAAAAGCGTCAGGTTAGGATGCACCTCAATCTTGCCACCCTGCCCATTGGTCATGGTGTACTCGCTGACAACACCGCTGCTCATGACTGTGATGCTGTCGTCAGCCGTGCCACGGAAATTAAAGCTGACACTGCTGGCGTAGTAATTGACGCCCTTGGTTTGAATCGTCACGATCGGAATCATGGGTTCCGCGATGCCCACGCTGCAGCTGTCGTTGACAGCGACACCCGACATGCCTTGGCTGTAGCTTACCTTGGCCGTACCGGGTGCGACACTGGTGGGGCCTGTGACAAAGCCACCCACTTGGTAGGGCAAGCCACCCAGGTACAAGTTCCACGTGAGATTGCTGACAAACGGGGCCTGCGCAGGCTGATTGCAGTTGGTGTACATGGTTGCACCGGAAACCACGGTCTTGGTGGCACAGGCCGTATTCACCAGCGCCAGGAACGCAGCGTTGTCAGCTGGCATGACGCCAGCATACAGGCCGGTTCCGATCGCCGACCCGGCACCGCTGCTGCTCGCAACCGGCACCACAGCCGGACTGGTATTGGCTGAATTCGTGGCATAGGTGTGGTTGGCTGCTGCCTGGCTGTTGTAGGCTAGGGCAGCGGTTCCATAGGTAGCATCAGCCTCCAAACCCTCCAGCAGGTTGGTCATGTTCAGAATGACTTGACCGCGCATGGTCGGGTAGACACCAAAGATCTGCTGCACGGCGTTCAGCAGCAGCGTGTATTCGCTCTCACCCTTTGTGTTGACCGCCTTGACCGATGTACTCGTAACACCCAAATTGTCAAGCACAAGTTTGGCCAAAACGGCATCGCTGGTGTTGGCAAAGGCGGTTGCCAAGCTTCTTGCAAGTGCTGACGCGTCCGAGGTGGCCTGTGCCGTGTAATCAATCATCAGTGCATAGTTTGGCGCCTTGCCATACAGAGCCTGATACAGGTGTACGGCGACGGCTGCTGCGCCTGTTGGCTTGGTGGCCTTTGCCGCTGCGTTCGGCACATCGGCATGGAGGGCGACGTCTTGCGGATCGCCACCTCCGCAGGCAGACAGTAGCATGGCAGCACCACTTGCCATCATGGCGAGCATCTTCTTTGTGTTCATATGAAACCTCTTCATGGATTGGTCCTGTGGACGTTCAAATAGTGGCAATTCAGGTCAAGGTCAGCGTGACAGCCGGATTGGCAATGCAGGTCTCTGAGTACCTGTAGGCAATGTTGACCGCACCTGCAATACCGCTCTGACTGCTCAGCGCCTGTGCTAGCGTGGAATTCCCGGCACCACAGGAGCCGGCAGCAATCCCTTTGATGCAGTAATCCAGATTCAGTGGCATCGACACGCCAGCGACGCTCATGGTGCCAGAGACATTAACACCGCAAGTACCAGTACCACCACCGACCCCGCTGCCCCCGACAGTGGCTGTATTGCCGGCAAAGGTGTAGGTGACGGTACTACCTGGATTGGCCGCGCTGTAGGCTGTGCTGAAGGCACCCGAGAAGCTGCTCCATTGCGCCGATGTGAACGAGGAATTGACCAGCGTCGGCAGCGTCACATTGTTGAGCTGCATGTACTTGGACACACCAGCCAGCACTTTGCCATAGTCGTTCATTGTGCCGCTGACTGTGGGAACAGTAGTGGCGAGATTGACACCCGAAAGTTTGAAGTCCGACGCCAGGCTGGCGGCACGTGCATCAAAAGCAGCCGCCGTGACGGCGCTACTCGCTGTCGGGAAGGCATTGCTGAAGGCCATGGTAGTCAGCGGTGTCACGATGCCTGTAACGCTACCCGGCTTGACTGCCAGGACCACTTTCATGGCCGTGTTGAGCGGTGTCGAAACGTTGGTGGCCTCATCGGTGTAAGTGCCGCCCGTTACTTCGACGATCACGTCGCCGATATAGTCGAGGCCGAGACTGTAGGTGCCGCCCGTACCGGTGATGGTTGTCTTCAACACCGACCCGTCGCCGGCTTTTTTGACGGTCACCGTGGCACCCGTCACCGGCCCCTTGACAACCGAGCCGCTCAGTGTTGTCGCAGCAGGTGAGTCGGCGGTCGAGCCACCACCGCAAGCAACCAGTGCCAGTACAACAGCACTGACCCCCATGATTTGAAAGACACCTTGGCTGCTGCGTTTCATGACTATGTTCTCCAAATGTTGTGCTCCGAAGGGAGCGCGGGTTGACGGCGTACTAAGTAAGTCTGGGCGCAGAGAAATTCAAAAAAAATGAACCTCTCTCCGGGATACGCCCAATTCGGGAGCCAAAAGGCTCACCTCGCCATTTTTTAATGCAGCAAAGCGTCGCAGCGCCGCACCTGCTCATGAGCCAAGCGCGCGTCCTCGCGCATCTCCAGATTTAGGCGCGAGCGCTCGGCCAGTGCGCTGAAGGTGGCGTGGGCAGCGCGCGCCCAGCGGCATTGCGCTGAGTCGGGCCTCAGATCTGATTGGGCGCCGAGCAAAGAGGCCTGCGTCTGGACGGAGGCCACATCGCTCTGGGTTTCAGTGTTGGCACTGTCCTGTTGCAGCATTTCCTCCATGCGCGCCACTGCCACTCGGCCTTGCTCCAAAGCATCCTTGAAACGCCCGAATTGCTGCAGGGCCCGCGCGCTCAAAATGTGCCCCAAACCCAAGCCCTGCAACCGATCGCGACGATCGCCTGGATCCGATGATGGCTCGCCCGAAGCAATTCGTTGCAGACTGGGGTCGATCACGCGCAACGCCTCCGATGGCTTCCGCTGCAGCAGCCAGGCGCCGGCAATACAGCGGTCGACCAGACTCAGATAGAGCTTTTCCTCTCTATCCAGGGTACGCTCGCGGGTACCGCCGCGCAGAGCGTTCTGTGCTTCGGTGCAGGTTTCCAGGGCCTGCGAACCCCTGCCCTGCACGTTCAGTGACTCGCCCAGCGTTGAGGCCATTTCAACAAAGTCGCGTCGCACGCGCCGGTTTTGAGGGTCCTTGTGCAATTGCACCCGGGCTGCATTCACACCCTCGGACAAGGTGAGCAAGCCTTCGTCGGCATGACCGTCATGCAACAGTGCAACGCCGAGCAGGGATCGGGCGGCCCAACTGAAGCGCATGACCTCCTGACCCTGCGGTTGTCGTGCCTGCAGCCCCATTGTGAGTTGCTGATTGCGCCGTGCCACATTGACACCCTCGTCGATTTGTCCCGACATCAAATACAGCCGCGACAAGGTCCACAATGCGCTGCTTAACAGCAACGCACTGTCCACTCGGTCGGGTCTTGGGGTCAGCAGTGTCTCGGCACAAGCCGTCGTCTGGCGCGCCGCGGCCAATGCGTCAGCCAGACGCCCCAGGCTGGGCATCTCTCCGGTCGAATAGAGCAGTTCCACTCGCTCGAATTGAAGTTTGCAGACCAAGTCCTGCGCAGTGAAGTTACCCGTATCGAGCTGCAGTGCGTGCTCGACCAACGCCAGGCCTGCGTCGGTGCGTTCCAGTGCCGCCTTGAATTCACCACGGTAACGCAAATGCATCGAT
>CAZZLB010000363.1:0-3695 GCA_964654655.1 uncultured Rhodoferax sp.
GTGACGCGCGACCAGACGCTCGAAGCCTACACCGCTGACGCCCGTGCCATACGGCACGCAGCCGGGCTCTGCCTGAAGCGCGTGCCGCTGACGCAGGCGATGCGGCTGCTGGGCGTACGCGTGGGCTCGCTGCTGAAGGCAGACGAGGTTGGCGCAGCGACGCCAGGTCGCGCAGGCGCAGCCTCGCACGACAGCACGGGTCAACTTTTTTGACCGACTGGGCTTACAGTACGGTCAGGAGAATCGAATCATGAAATGTTTTTCACTCAGCACTGAAAACCACATCGCACACCTGGTTCTGAACCAGGGCGCCAGCTTCAACACCATGGGACCGACCTTCTGGCGCGAGCTGGACGAGGTTTTGACCGCCCTGCACAAGGACGCCGATGCCCGCGTGCTTGTGATCAGCAGCACCGGCAAGCATTTCAGCGCGGGCATGGCGCTGGAGACCTTTGCCGGCGCCATCACCATGGACGACCAGACGCCACAGGGCCGCGCCGCCATCTTCGACCTGCTGACCGATATGCAGGCCACTTTCACCAAGCTCGAAACCCTGCGCATACCGGCAATTGCCGCGATCCAGGGCGGCTGCATTGGTGGCGCGGTGGACATGGTGACCGCCTGCTGCCTGCGCTATGCCACGGTAGACGCCTTCTTCTGCATTCAGGAAATCAACATCGGCATGGTGGCCGACGTTGGCACACTGCAACGGCTGCCCAAACTGATACCGCTGGCCGTGGTGAAAGAACTTGCCTACACGGGGCGCCGCCTGAGCGCGCAAAAGGCGCTGGCCTACGGGCTGGTCAACGAGGTGTTCGATACGCCCGAGGCCCTGCTCGCTGGCGCCATGCAGTGCGCCAGCGAGATTGCCAGCAAACCTCCAGTGGCGATCTGGGGTACCAAGCAGGCCGTACATTACGCACGTGATCACTCGGTAGACGAAGCATTGAAGCAGATGGGCTGGCTGCAGGGTGCCATCTGGAGCAACAAGAACGTGATGGAAGCCGTTATGGCGCACAAGAGCAAACGCAGCGCCGAATTCGCGCCGCTGCAGGCCTTGCAAGGTTTTAGGGACCTGGCGTAAGAAATTTAGTGATCCGCGTCAAAAAAAGTTCAAGTCGAACTCAAATCTAAGGGTTTTCCCGTAGATACTTGAGGCACTATGAATTTTCCTTTGAACTCTGAGCTGATCGAAAACGTCACTTTTGACGAAATCACCTTGGGCCAAAGTGCCCGCCTGCTGCGCACGCTGACACTGGCCGACATCCAGGCCTTTGCCGCCGTATCCGGCGATACCAACCCTGCGCACCTGGACGCCAAGTACGCCAATGACACCCTGTTCCACGGCGTGATTGCCCACGGCATGTGGGGCGGCGCCCTGATTTCAGCGCTCCTGGGAACACAGTTTCCGGGGCCCGGCACGATTTACCTGGACCAGGTGCTGCACTTCACCAAGCCGGTACGCGTTGGCGACACGCTCACCGTGACCGCCACGGTGGTCAGCAAGGATGAAGCCAAGAAGAGCGTGGAGCTTGACTGCCAGGTCCTCAATCAAAAGGGTGAACGCGTGCTGCACGGCACGGCACGGGTGCTGGCACCGACCGAGAAAGTGCGCCTGGCGCAGGTGGCGGCGCCGCAAATCCAGCTGTTTGACCCCGAGGCCCGCTTCAAGGAGCTGCTGGCACTGGGCGCCGGTCTGGCGCCGGTACGCTGCGCCGTGGTGCATCCCTGCGATTCCGGATCGCTCAGTGGCGCCATGGACTCGGCCCGCTACGGCTTGATCGAGCCGGTGCTGATCGGCCCGGAAAGACGCATCCGCCACCTGGCCGAAGAAGCAGGGATTGATCTGCAAGGTGTCGAGATCATTTCGATGCCGCACAGCCATGCTGCTGCGGAAAAGGCTGCAGACCTGGCGGTCAAGGGTCTGGTGAGTGTCATCATGAAGGGCAGTCTGCATACCGATGAGCTGGTCCACGCCGTGCTGACCCAGCGCAGCCTGCGCACGGGCAGACGCATGTCGCATGTGTTTCGATTCGACATTCCGCTTTACAGCAAGCCCTTGCTGATCACCGACGCGGCGCTCAACATTCACCCCACGCTCGAAGAAAAGGTGGACATCATCCAGAACGCCATCGACTTTGCGCGCATCATGGGCGTCAAGTTGCCCAAGGTGGCAATCCTGTCGGCGGTGGAAACAGTCAACCCCAATATGCCGTCCACACTGGACGCTGCGGCGCTGTGCAAAATGGCCGACCGTGGCCAGATCAAGGGCGGCTTGCTCGATGGCCCGCTGGCTTTTGACAACGCCATCTCGGCCCACGCAGCGCAGATCAAGGGCATCAAGTCCACCGTCGCCGGTGACGTCGACATTCTGGCCGTGCCGGATCTGGAATCCGGCAATATGCTGGCCAAGCAGCTTGAATACCTGGCTGGCGCCAGCGGCGCCGGCCTCGTGCTGGGCGCACGGGTACCGATTGCCCTGACCAGCCGGGCCGACGGCCCCATGAACCGGGTTGCATCGGCACTGTTGGCACAGCTGGCGGCGCACAGCGCACAGCGCGACCAGCCGCGCCAGGTCTGGTAGGGGGTTGGGCATGGCCATTCTTGCCGTCAATGCCGGCTCTTCGACGCTGAAATTTTCACTCTACCCGCTGATTGACGGTGTGGTTCAGAGCAGCCTGCTCAGCGGCAGTATCCAGGGTCTGGAGCCGGGTGGCTCGCCGATGCTGGACTGGACTTTTGATGGTCAGCGGCAGAGTCGTGCCTTGCCCGTCACGCAGGAAGACCACTTCGCGCAGGCCCTGGGCTGTCTCGGTGATCTGCTCGCAGCCAACGTCGCCCTGCCCGCTTTGCAGGCGGTTGCACACCGCGTGGTGCACGGTGGCGAGCACTTCAGTGCCAGCGTGCTGGTCAACGACGGGATTCTGGATCGGCTCGCGCAACTCAATTCGCTGGCGCCGCTGCATCAGCCGCAAAATCTGCAAGGCATCCGAGCGTTTCAAAAGGCTTTTCCGGGCATACCGCAAGTGGCGTGCTTTGACACGGCTTTCCACGCCACGCTGGACCCCGTCGATTACAGCTTTGCCCTGCCACCCTGGGCGGCTGCACAAGGGGTGCGGCGCTACGGCTTTCATGGCCTGTCCTACCAGTACGTGATGGGTGTCCTGCAGCAGCGCAGTACGCTGGCCGCAGGCCGCGTGCTGATGGCGCATCTGGGCAATGGCGCCAGCCTGTGCGCGGCACGGAACGGTCGCAGCTGTGCAACGACCATGGGCTTTTCTGCGCTCGATGGTCTGATGATGGGCACGCGCTGCGGCTCGCTCGATGCTGGCGTCATGCTCTACCTGCTGCAACAGGGTTGGGACTTTGAGAGGCTGCAAACCCTGCTCTACAAACAGAGCGGTTTGCTCGGTGTTTCCGGCATCTCGGCTGACATGCGCACACTGCGCGCTGACGGCAGTACGACGGCGCAGCGCGCCATTGACCAGTTCACACACCGCATCGTGCGCGAATCGGGCGCGCTGGTGGCTTGCCTGGAAGGCCTTGATGTGTTGAGCTTCAGTGGCGGCATTGGTGAGCACGACGCGGTGCTGCGCGCTCAGGTTTGCGGGCGTCTGGCCTGGCTTGGCGTGCAACTCGATCCGGCACTCAACAGCCAGGCGACCGGGGACCAGGTGCTGGCCATCCACAGCCCG
>CAZZLB010000364.1:0-3689 GCA_964654655.1 uncultured Rhodoferax sp.
CGCGTGCGAACTTGCGCTCGTCGTCCGTCAGCCTGCCTCCGGGCGACTTGATCTCGATATGATGTACTTTTCCATGCCGGTAGACCAGCAGGTCCGGGAAGCCGTGGCCAAGGTCGTGCGTGTCCGCGACGAACCAGCCCAGCTCGCGCAGGCCGTCACGGATCGCGGCGTGATTGTTGTCGGTGCGGTGCGCTCTCATATCGCACCAAATAACGGCATTTGCATTTGTGCCTCCTTGATGCGTTTTTCCGCGATCCCGAAGTAGGTCGGGTCTATCTCGATCCCGATGAAGTTCCGGCCTGTCTGGACGCAGGCGACCCCGGTGGTTCCGCTGCCCATGAAGCAATCTAAAACCGTGTCTCCTGGTTTCGTGAAATTGTCGATACACCACATCATCAAAGATAATGGCTTTTGCGTTGGATGCTCTCGGCCAACATCGGACCGATGGCAATCAAAGACCCTGATGACCGTGTCCTTATTTGTCCAGGCCAATTCCGCTTCGGATAGACTAAATCCGCGTTCTGGTTTATTCCAGACCAGCCAACCACGAGAAGGTGGCAGGTTAAAATAGTTTCCGCCCCAAATAACCAAGGGAATACTTAATCTTAATAAACTGTCAAATATCTCGTTTTTGGGGGGCAGGGCATCCCATTCGTAGCGCTCTTTGGGCCTGTCACTTGTTTTTTTCCATCCCGAACCAGAACCGCCAGCCCATAACTTCCCAATCCCATACGGCGGGTCCGTAATCACCGCATTTACCTTGCCCAGCGTCGGTAGTATCTCCAAACAATCGCCCTGATATAACGTCACTTCGCTCAATTCTGCCTGCCGTTCCGCTTGCCGGGCAGCGTCGGCACGCACACTACCCACGGATACGCTTGCCACCATGCGCCGTGGGCCGTCTTGCGGTGGCAGGCCAGCGCGTCTATGTACCAGCCGCGCTCGCGGGGATTGGTCTTGATTTTGATCATGGTCGATAAGCGGGTGCATTCGGAGCATGTCACTGCTGGGCCTCCTTCGCCGGCACGAACCACTGCTGGCGGGTATTGAACGCAAGGTGCACGACACCATTGCGGGTTCCTTCGCGATTCTTTCCAACGATGATATCGGTGTATGGGCTGCGCTTGTTGGACCCGACCTCGTAGTAATCCGGGCTGTGCAGCAGCAGTACAACGTCCGCGATCTTTTCCAGGTCTCCGCTGTCCGCGAGGTTGGACATGGTCGGGCGGTTTTCCGCTTGCCCTTCCGCGGCACGCCCGATGTGGTGCAATCCCAGGACCGGGCACTTGACCTGGTAAGCCATGTCGCGCAGGTTCGTGGCGATCACCGCGAGTTTATCTTGCCGTCGTTCTTCTTTGTCTTTCAGGTTGAAAATCACGTCCACAACGATCAAATCGGGGTGCTGACGGGCCGCGATGGGCCAGATCGACTCGGTCGTGTGGTGATGCCTATCGTCGACGTGCAGCCGGTCCTCCGATAAGACGGCTAAGTCAATTGCTTTTTTCCGGAGGGAGTCATTTTGTTCAGGCGTCGTCTTGCCGTTTTTCACGTCGCGCCAATCAATTTCCAGCGCGCCGCACGCCGCTTTTTTCCAAAGCGATTCCTTCGTCATTTCGTTCGAAAAGTACAGCACTTTTTTCCCGAGCTGTTCCGCAAGTTGGCGGGATATCTGGAATGCCAATGTGGACTTACCCATTGACGGACGCGACGCCAGCAGCGTCAGCGTGCCCGGCTCCAGGCCGCCCAACGCTTCATCCAGCGGGGCGATGCCTGTATTGATGCAATTCCCGAGGTTGTCCAGATAGTCAATGAACGCCAGCGCACAATCCAGCGCGTTGGGGATAATTTCGTCCGTCGCCGGCGCGCTGTTGTACAGGTCGCTGACCAGCTTGCGCATCCTGTCGGTGTCGTTGGCCTGCCGGGCGTGCATCAGTTCGCCAAGATACTTGTCGGTGCTCACCAGGTATGCGCGGCGCTGGATTTCGCGGGCGTACGATACCACGTCCAGGGACGATGACACCAGCGTCATAACGCCGAGTATCTTGGTGTACACGCCCGCTTCCAACGCCGCCGCGGACCCGTCGCCGCGGTGCTTGCCGGTCAGGTTCTCCCAATACCGGCGCAGGCCGATGTCAGACAGTTCGCCGGGCTTCAGCCAGCCGCACGTATCCAACGCGTACTCCGGGTTGATGAATGCCGCCGCGGCGAACAACTTCTCGATTTCCTGCTGGGCCATAAGTGTCGGGCCCGCGTATGCCGTTGTGTAGGTGGTCTCCATTTCAGTCATAGTCCAAATTCCTCCGACGGAACAAAGGCCGGTTGCGGGCGGCGTGCGGTCCTGGCTCCGCCCTGGATGCGTTTGCTGTGGGCGGTCGTTGCACTGCCCAAAAGGTCAGACGCACCGTATACTTTTTTCTTGCCGTCCAGGAAGGACATTGCTTCGCGCAGGTCGGCTTCCGTAACCCCCAGCCGCACAAACGTCTTAATCGCTTCGACGTCTGCTGGTCGTGGTGGATATCCGGTAACGGTTTCCACGAGGTCCCGCATGTTGTCGAAGGCATCGCCTTTGGGCTGGCGCGCTATGTTTACCTCGCTCTCACTCTTAACATCACCATCCTCTATAGGCCTATCTACCATGGGTACATAGTCGCCTACATAGCCCTCTGCATAGCCGCCTGTCTTGTCCCAATTCAATGAAGCGACCTTATTCCCTGCGGTGTGGTACTTCGTCCGATCCATCCAGCCCTCCGGCGCAGGGAACTTGGAAGGCGAAGCCCAGGAGGGCGTTTGATATTTCCACCAGTTCACGATCTGGACTAAGTGTTTGTTGCCGGCTACATAGCGCACTATCTTGCCTTCTGCGGCGATCTTGGATAGCGCCCGTTCTACCGTCACATCGTCCACCGTGTCGTACAGGAACACGCGCGTCCGAATGAGCGCCGGGTTGTCCATCATGCGGCCTTGGTCGTCTGCCACGGCGGTGATCAGCCCGATCCACAGCAGGCGCTCGAAGTAGTTGAGTTGTCCGATAAAGTCGTCCTCAAACAGGTCACTGGATATCATCCGTCGGCTAGCCATTCTCCTCGTCCTTCCTGGTTCCGGTGATATTACGGAGAACGCCAGCGAAATATCGAACCTGGTTGTCAAAGCCGCGGATCGTGAACGTTTTACCTCCGGTGATCCGTATCGCCTCCTCGATTTGCTCCGGCGTCGCAAACGTCAACCACATTCGGAACGAAGTGTCATTTGGGCAATATTTACCGCCGATGCAGTCGATCCATGTGTTTTGTAACCCTTCGATGATCTCCGCGAATATCCTGTCTCGTTCAGCCTTCGCTATTTGATAGCGCCGCAGTTCGATAATTTCTTGCTGCATCTCCAGCCATTCGACATCGGCATCCGGGCGATTTATTGATTTCGTCAATAAGACTGCGCCTTTTCCCTGATTGCACGTTTCGCAAGATGTAACCAGATTCATCTGGTCGTTGTCTCCACCGTTGGCAACGGGGTTGATGTGATCTACGACCAGAACAACGTCAGGCGGTTGTTTGCCACAATATTGGCAGGTGAACCCATCGCGCTTGAATATCTCAAAGCGTGTTTTTTTAGATAATGCCTTGCGCATTATTTCTTGCCCTTCCCCGGTCGTTCGCCCGCCGGCCTGTCCGTGTCGTACTGATCCCGCCCCG
>CAZZLB010000365.1:0-3689 GCA_964654655.1 uncultured Rhodoferax sp.
ACCTGGCTTGGCAATCTGGGGCTTGTGGCAGCGGTCATCCTGAAGAGATTGTGAGCGATGGCGCATGCGCGACCGGGTATCATGTGCCGCTCTTTCACAGTGAAGCCCAACCCATGCCGCTGAGCCCAGAAGCACCAGCATCCTCCAGTGCGATATTGTCAGAAACTGGTGTCCCTGTGCCGCGCGTGTCGGTAGTGATTCCCCTCTACAACCACGAAAAGTACATCGAGGCCGCGATACAAAGCGTGCTGCTGCAAACTGTGAAGCCGGCCGAGATCATTGTCATTGATGATGGCTCAACGGATAGTTCGGCTGAGGTAGTGCGTCACTTGTGCAAGGATCACCCGGAAATCATTTTCTGGTCCTGGCCTAACCAGGGCGCCCACCACACCCTGAATGCTGGAATTCTGCGCGCTACCGGCGACTTTGTAGCCTTCCTCAACTCGGACGACTGTTTTGCTCCAGACCGCCTCGCGGCTTGTCTGGCACTGGTTCAGTCCGAACCTTCGATCGATGTGGTGGCAACTCGTGCTTCGTTTCTGGACGACGATGGCACGGCGGTCGCCAATCCCTGGTACGAAGACGCGCTTGCCTTTTACAGGCAGGAAGGGGATATCGCGTTTGCGCTTTTTCGGGCGAACTTTCTGGTAACGACATCGAACCTGTTTGTCAGGAGATCCGTATTTGAATCGGTCGGTACGTTCGCACCCTTGCGATACACCCACGATCTTGAATTCATCCTCCGCCTGGTCCTGGGAAAGCGAAAAATCTCTTTTCTGGATCAGGCGCTGGTGTCCTACCGATTGCACGAAAAAAACACGATTTCCGAGAACAAGGCCAGAGAAGACATCGAACGTGCGGCCGTATTTGCCTACTTTCTTTATCGGCAATGGTGCGGCGAGGTTGCATCTGGGCCCTGGCGCAACACCCTGGCGCGCTATGCAGAAGTTCTGAGCCAGCAGGACCTACTGGAGATGGTTGAAGAATTCCTGGCCCTTCTTGTGGACCGACCGACACAAGCGGTCTCGGCAGTTGCAGACGCATTGCCGAACGAGTTCAAAGGCTTTCTTGCACGACTCGGTGTGGACTGGATTGCCCACGGCAGCGCCGAGCCTCTGCTGGAGCGTTTTGCTGCGGCGCGAGAGGTTTTTCTGCGGCGAGAGCAAGAGGCAGCGGACGTGACGCGACTGAAGACAGATATTCAGTGGTTGATGGAACAACGCGATGCCTGGCAGCAGGCAGCACAAGCGCAGGAGGAGCAGGTCAATTCATTGACGCAGGCGTCCCAGGAACTGCGTACTGGCAACGAATGGTTGCTCGAACAGCGAAATGCGTGGGAGCAGGCTGCCAGGACACAAGAAGAGGATGTCAAATCGCTTTTGCAGGCTTTGCATGAAACGGGTGCTGCTAAGGATTGGCTGCTTGAGCAGCGAAATGCATGGGAACAGATGGCCAAGATGCAAGAGGAGAGCGCCAAATCGCTGACGCACGCTTTGCAGGAAGCCGGTGATGCAAAGACCTGGCTGCTTGAGCAGCGCGATGCATGGGAACAGATGGCCAGGGTGCAGGAAGAGAACGCCAAATCGCTGACGCAGGCGCTCGAAGAGATGCGTACCGGCAACGCCTGGTTACTCGAACAGCGCGATGCGTGGCAACAGGTAGCCACCAAGTCTGGTGCCGAATTGGCCCGGTGCGAGGATGCCCTGAATGGATTGTTGAAGAAGGACCTGTTCCGGTTACTGCTTCGTACCCGGTTGCTTGAGTTGACTTACATCCCGCCGAGGGGCGCGCCAACCGTGTGAAATGATGGAGAACAATGCTTGAAGATTGATTTGCGGATATTGGGAATAGTCACTTGCTTCACGGTCATTGCTGCATCGGCTGTCGTCTTTGTTCGACAGGCAGAGCGAGAAAGCGCCTCCTTGCTGGTCGAACGAATTGCGCCAAGAGGTGTTTCGACTTCAGAAAATGTCCCGCAAGGATTGATGCTGCAGCTGCATGCCAAAGGTCTCACGCTCGCCTTGCCGAGTTGCGATACCAAAGACTATCGGGACAAGTTTTTTCTGCATCTCTACATAACTGATGGCAAGCAACGATCGCCCGCTGACTATGTCAATATGGATTTTGATCTGACTAATGAAAAAGGTAGGGAGGTTCAATTTGGTGGATCAAAGATCTGTGTCTTTGATAAGCGCTTTCCTGATATGCCGATAGACAAGGTCAGTGTGGGTCAATTTATAACCCCGGATGGCCGTTGTTGCGACATAACCTGGTCGCGTTCATTTCTGCTTGACGCGACCCTGCCAAGGAAATGACTGTGCATGCTAAAGAGGGAGGTGCACAAGAGGGTGCATTCGCCGCAGACCGAATGTTTGGTCTCGATGTTTGCCGAACCATAGCGGTGCTTCTGGTTGTCACCGGCCACATGCTTCAGCATTCCAATCCCCATCCGGTTCTGGCGGCCAGTGGTTTGATTGGCTTGTTTGGCGTCGATCTTTTCTTCTGTCTGAGTGGCTTCTTGATCGGTCGAATCCTGATGCAAGAGTCGGCTCATTGGGCGGAAGAGAGAGAAGCTGGTTTGTTGCGGTTTTGGTACCGACGCTGGATGCGTACCCTGCCGCTTTATTTCTTTTTCTTGTTCGTTTCACTGAAATTTGACTGGACTGGAGCGACGACTCTTTCATCCAAGTTGTCCTATCTCGTGTTTGCGCAGAATCTCATGTGGTCGATGCCGCAGTTTTATGGTGTGACGTGGAGCCTTGCGGTTGAAGAGTGGTTTTACTATTCGTTTCCCCTCATGTTGCTGCTGTTCATCGGAATGGGCAAAAGCCCGCGCCAGGCAGCGGTCATTTCAATCGCAGCCTTTGTGCTGTTGCCGCCCTTGTTAAGACTGACCTTGCGCGGCAATTTTGATGACTATGGCAGCATCGACGAAAGCATCCGGCATGTCATGGTATTCCGACTCGATAGCATCGGTTTTGGGGTGTTAGTGGCGTATCTTTTTCAATGGCACCATGCCATATTTCAGCGACTGATCAGGTATGGGTGGCTGTTTTTTTTGATGGTAGTCGCCTGTGTCGCATGTACCAAGGAAAACTACTTCAGTCTTTCAGAAGCGCGCGCTATGGCTCCACTTTATTTTTCTGTCTCGGCGCTCGCTTTTGCCGGGCTGATCCCGTTCTTTACTACGCTGGCGCCCAGTAGGTGGAGATCGCTCAACAGGTTTGTGAAATACACGAGCAAGATCTCCTATTCGATGTACCTTGCCCACATTTTTGCCTTCGTAGCAGGCATGGCGATACTGAGAAAACTTGCAATCTTTGATGCTGTTTATCCCAATCCCTGGCTGGTATACCCGGTTTTTTACGCTCTGGTTTATCTCATCTCGTCCAGTACCTATTTCACAATCGAAAAGCCTTTCCTGGCGTTGCGAGACCGTCATCCTAAGGCGCAATCAGCGGCACCACTGCAACATCGATCAAGCACCTAATGGGAACTTTCACGTGAACCTCTACCAATGGTCAACTATTTAGAACCTGACTTCTCCGATTTGCCAGGCAGGCGTGCCTTGCCGAAAAGCTACGGCATAAGTCAGAATCTCATCGGCAGCCCCGATGTGTCGATTGTTACGCCGTACTACAACACCGAAGAAATCTTCCTTGAGACATTTATATCGCTGCAGGCGCAGT
>CAZZLB010000366.1:0-3687 GCA_964654655.1 uncultured Rhodoferax sp.
GGTCAGCACCCGGCGACACGGAGCTTTCAGGCTTTACGGATATTCATCAATCAGGAACTTGAGGAGTTGTCGCTAGCGCTGCCGCAATGCGCGGCGCACCTCGCCCCCGGAGGCCGCCTGGTCGTGATCAGCTTTCACTCGCTTGAGGACCGCATCGTCAAACAGTTCATCGCCCGGCATTCGCGCGATGAATATGACAGGCGCAAGCCTTTTGCGCCGGCCAGGGTGATGCGTCTGAAGGCCTTGCACCGCATCAAGCCCGGTGTTGCCGAACTGGCCGCCAATCCGCGTGCGCGCAGCGCCATCATGCGCGTCGCGCAAAGGACCGCTGCATGACACGGCTCGCCTTCTTCCTGCTGTTGGCGGTGCTGGCAAGCGCACTGTACCTGGTGAACGTGCAGTACGAATCGCGCCAGCTCTATTCCGAACTGGATCGGGCACGCTCGCAGGCACGTAGCCTGGAGACGGACTTCGAACGTCTGCAAGTGGAGAAGCGCGCCCAGGCCGCACCCTTGCGGGTCGAAAAACTGGCGAAAGAGCAGTTGCAGATGCGCACGGTGACACCGGCCATCACGCACTATGCCATTTTCGCCGGTGCGGCTTCGGCGGCGCAGCGTGCGCTTGATCCGGCGTCGGCGCCAGGCGCCCCGGTTGTTGCGGGGCGAATCCAGTGAGTCGCAGCGTCGTCTACACCTCAAGCCCCTTGCTGGCGAGCAAGACGCCGGTCTGGCGCAGCAAATTCGTGGTGGCTGCCATCGCCTTGGGTTTTGTGGCTCTGGCAGCGCGCGCCGCCTATATCCAGGTCTGGGCCAACGGCTTCTTCCAGCATCAGGGTGAAGTGCGTTTTGCCCGGACTCTGGAGTTGCCAGCCAACCGGGGTCGCATCCTGGATCGAAACGGTGTGATCCTGGCCTCCAGCGTGCCGGCACCGAGCATCTGGGCGATCCCGGAAGACATTGACCGCGACCCGGTCCAGTTGCACAAACTGGCCGGCTTGCTGGAAATGCCAGTGGCAGAACTGGGCAAGCGTCTGGAAAACGAGGACAAGACCTTTGTCTGGCTCAAGCGTCAGGTTGACGAGTCGGTGGCGCAGCAGATCCTGGCTCTTCAGATCAAGGGCGTCTATCAGCGCAAGGAATACAAGCGGCAGTACCCCGAAGGCGAAGCCGCAGCCCATGTGGTCGGCTTTACCAATGTCGAGGACATCGGGCAGGAAGGCGTGGAACTGGCATTCAACAAGGAACTGTCCGGACGCAACGGATCGCGCCGTGTCATCAAGGATCGTCTGGGGCGCGTGGTGGAGGACGTGGGCGAGCAGATTGCGCCGATCGATGGCCACGATCTGCAACTCAGCGTGGACAGCAAGGTACAGTTTGTTGCCTATCAAAAACTGCGTGACGCCGTGTTGCTCAACAAGGCCAGGGCGGGCAGTGTGGTGGTGCTCGATGTCATCACCGGTGAAGTACTCGCGCTAGCCAATTTCCCGAGTTATGCGCCAGGAAAGCGGCAGAATCTGAGCGGCGAGCAACTGCGCAATCGTGCGCTGACGGATACCTTCGAGCCAGGTTCGGTCATGAAGCCTTTCACGATCGGACTGGGCCTGGAAACCGGGCGCGTCACACCGCAGACGCTGATTGACACGGGCAACGGCAAGCTGACCATCACGGGCTCGACGATTTCCGATTCGCATCCGAACGGCGTACTCACCGTGGAGGGCGTGATTCAAAAGTCGAGCAATATCGGCACCACCAAGATCGCCATGCAGATGCAGGCGCGTGAGATGTGGGAGATCTTCTCCAGTGCTGGTTTTGGACAGAAGCCACAGATCAGTTTTCCTGGTGCCGTGTCGGGCAAACTGCGTCCCTACAAGACCTGGCGCCCGATTGAACAGGCCACCATGTCCTATGGCTATGGCCTGTCGGCTTCCCTGTTTCAGATGGCACGTTCCTATACGGTGTTCACGAACGATGGCCTCATCATTCCGGTGACCATGCAAAAGAGTGCCGAGCCGGCGCTGGGTGTGCAGGTGCTGTCGGCGCGCACTGCCGGGCAGGTTCGCAAGATGCTGCAGATGGCCGCCGGCCCAGGTGGCACCGGGCAGCGCGCGCAGACCATTGGCTACTCGGTTGGTGGCAAATCAGGTACCGCTTACAAGCAAATCGGCAAGGGCTATGGCAGTGCGGGCAATCGCAAGTACCGGGGCTGGTTTGTCGGTCTGGCGCCAGTGGAAAAGCCGCGCGTCATCGTGGCGGTGATGATCGATGAGCCCAGCGCCGGGCAGTACTACGGCGGTGCTGTGGCAGCGCCCGTGTTCAGTGAAGTGGTGCAGCAAACTTTGCGCATGATGGGTGTTGCACCCGATATGGCAGTCAAGCCGCAGATCATGGCCAAGATGGAAGAGGAGAGCTTTTGATGCTTGATTTCTCTACGCCATCCGAAGCCGCTGTCTGGTTGCGCGAGCGCGTGATCGGTACGCTGCAAAGTGACAGCCGTCAGTTGCGAGCAGGCGACGGTTTCATCGCCTGGCCTGGTGCAGCCAGCGATGCGCGCCGGCATGTGGCAACGGCCCTGGCGCAGGGTGCAGCGGCGTGCCTGGTGGAACAGGCAGGCGTCGAGACCTATGGCTTTGGTGACCCGCGTGTGGCCACCTACAGCGGGCTCAAGGCTGCCAGTGGCCCGATCGCGGCAGCCTACTTCGAGCAACCCTCAACGCATCTCAAGTTGCTGGCGGTGACTGGTACCAACGGCAAGACTTCCAGCGTCTGGTGGCTGGCCCAGGCCTTGTCCCATCTGAAACAGGTGGCGCCGGTGCCTTGTGCCATGGTTGGTACGCTGGGCGTTGGCCGCCCACCGGTCGTACAGAGCACGGGCCTGACAACGCCCGACCCGGTACTGCTGCAGAAAGCACTGCGTGATTTTGCAGACAGCGGTGTTGTGGCTTGTGCCATCGAGGCATCCTCCATCGGCCTGGCCGAGTCGCGCCTGCAGGGCTGCCGGATTCACTGCGCAATCCTTACCAATTTCACGCAGGATCATCTCGACTACCACGGCACCATGGAAGCCTACTGGCAGGCCAAGAGCGAGTTGTTTGCCTGGCCTGGCTTGCGCGCGGCGGTACTCAATATCGATGATCCCAAGGGCCTGGAATTGCTCGCCTCGCTGGATGCAGGTGCGCTCGACGTCTGGAGTGTGTCCTGCAGCGGCCCTGCCAGGCTGCAGGCCTGCGACATCAGCCACGAGCCGCAAGGTTTGCGCTTCACTGTGCGTGAGCGTGGCGCCCAAGGGCATCTGTTGCAGACCAGCCTGATCGGTCTGTACAACGTTTCCAACCTGCTCGGTGTAGTGGCAACGATGCGCTCCCTCGGTGTACCGCTGGCGGCCGCTGTGGATGCCTGCGCTGCGCTGACTCCGGTGCCGGGTCGCATGGAGTTTGCCGGAGAGCCCGGCCAGACGTTGGTGGCGGTGGATTATGCACACACGCCCGATGCCCTGGCGCAGGCCCTGCTGGCCTTGCGGCCAGTGAGTCGTCAGCGCGGTGGGCAACTCTGGTGTGTCTTTGGTTGTGGTGGCGGCCGCGATGCCACCAAGCGACCCCTGATGGGCGCGATGGCCGCGAGGTACGCCGATCAGGTGGTGGTCACCAGCGACAACCCGCGCAACGAAAAGCCGGAGGCGATCATCAGCCAG
>CAZZLB010000367.1:0-3684 GCA_964654655.1 uncultured Rhodoferax sp.
CAAGGTGGCGCTGCGTCGGCTGCGCAAATTCGCGCGCGAGGGCCACGAGGAAGAACTCGATCTGGATGACACCATCAGGTCAACCGCTGCCAACGCAGGCTACCTCGACATCAAGATGATTCCGGAGCGCCATAACAACGTCAAAGTGCTGCTTCTGATGGACGTCGGCGGCACCATGGATGAACACATCGCGCGTGTCGAGGAATTGTTCTCGGCCACCAAGACAGAGTTCAAGCACCTGGAGTTCTACTATTTCCACAACTGCGTCTACGACTTCATGTGGAAGAACAACCGGCGCCGCTTCGCCGAGAAATTTCCTACTTGGGACATCATCCGCAAGTACAACAAGGACTACAAGCTGATTTTTGTTGGCGATGCCACCATGAGCCCGTATGAGATCCTGCAACCCGGCGGCAGCGTCGAATACAACAACGAAGAGGCTGGTGTCGAGTGGCTGCAGCGCCTGACCAAGGCCTTCCCCAAGTTCGCCTGGATCAACCCGGAGCCACAAGGCGTCTGGCAATATCGCCAGAGCATCAGCGTGATCCAGCAGATCATGAGTCAACGCATGTACCCGCTGACCATCAAGGGTCTGGAAGACGCGATGCGCTTGTTGACCAAATAGAATGCGGTGCGGCGCCGTCTCGCGCATGCGCTTGCTGATTCACGCCAGGCTCAGGTTTTCGCGCTTCAACAACGAAGCCAGATATGAGGCAAGTTTGACGTCCGACGTCACCATGTGATTCACCAGCCAGTCGCGCAGGAACGCCTCCACTTCGATGCTCTGGAGTGTGTCGCTCGCGACCCTGTCAGAAAACGCGGTGAGGATTGAAATCAAGTCAGTATGCTCTTCGAAATGCTCCGCAATCGCTGGGTATTTGACGCGACGCATCAGGCTCTCTTCAAATTCGAAGTGCTCCCGCGCATGCCGGAACATGGCTATGGAACAGAGCAATCTTCTGTCCCTGTCCTTCGCCGTAGCAAACCGATTTACGGCAACAAACAGCTCTTGATGCTGAACGTCCAGTTCGGCATCGCCAACTTCATATCTGTCTTGCCATTGGATGGTCATGATTTCTCCAGCCGGAAGGCCCGTCCCGGCGCGCCAGAAAAGGTACAGGCACAAGCAGGATTTTGGGGCACTGAGGTATCAAGAAGCAATTGCATGATTCGCATTTCCTTGCCTTGCTCAACCCTGGCCGGTCAATCGTGTATCGAGCCGACCCGCACAAATCACCTGCGACAGCAACTTCTCCACCTCGGATTGTGTTTGCTCCGGTGTCGCTTCCTTCACGTCAAACAGGCGCATCAGCACCATGGCAACAACAGTGCACGCGACCGGTAGAAAGACGGCAAGGATCACCGTAGTGACGCTCATTTGTACACGCAACCTGGTTTGTCGAGACACCACAACCCGCTCGCTGTGAATTGCGGCCTCGACGGCTTAACGGCCACTCAGCCCGATTGCTTTAGCGCTGACGAGGCCAAAGGTCGCGATCAGATCAAAACCTAGGGTTTTCACTTAGCTCCGTGACGAAATTTCCGTGGCCATACTTCAATGCAAGTGATTCATTGAAGAAACTTTGTCGGAGCATCAACGCGTTCGAGGTCGATTGCCATCAAGGCCTATCGGCGCGTCCATCCCTTGGCAAATGGACCGACTGAATTGAAGCGGGTGAGTCATTGAGGCGTCAGTCGTCGCATAGCGGATAATTTCGGCATCCGCCGCCGTAGTTCAATGGATAGAACGAGCGCCTCCTAAGCGCTAGATACAGGTTCGATTCCTGTCGGTGGTACCACGTATGCGACGCGTCCATCGACAATCGTGCAGCGCACCCGGCCCGGTAACTCGTAACCTGAAAACGGCGTGTGCTTGCCCTGACTGCGCAGCGCAGCGCTGTCAACGATCCAGCTGACCCGGGGGTCAAAAACGCAGACATCCGCCACACCACCTGCCACCAGACGCCCGATGCGGTCCTGCCGCTTGCCGAGCGATGCGCCCAGCACCGACGCAGGGCCTCGGCTCACCACATCCAGAGCACGCAGCAAATCAACGCCGCTATCGACGCTCCACTTGAGAGCCAGACTCAAGAGCAACTCGACCCCGGTCGCACCCGGTTCGCTCTCGGCAAAGGGCAAATCCTTGGCGTCTGCGTCCACCGGCGTATGGTCGGACACCAGCGCGTCGATCGTGCCATCGGCCAGACCGGCGCGCAGTGCGTCCCGATCGCGTTGTTGGCGCAGCGGCGGGCTCAACCGCGACCGGCTGTCGTAATAGCCCATATCGGCATCCGTCAGATGCAGCGAGTTGATGCTGACGTCGCAACTGATGTTCAGGCCGTCTATCCTGGCCTGGCGCACCAGCGCCACACCGGCAGCACTGCTGAGGCGGCAAATGTGCACACGCACGCCGCTGATGGCGCGCATCAGTTCGAAAATCGTGTGCAAGGCAATCGTCTCAGCTGCAGCCGGAACACCACTCAGGCCCATGCGGGTCGCCAGCGCGCCACTGGCAGCCACGCCCTGACCCAGATAGAAATCCTGCGGTCGGAGCCATAGGGCGTAGCCAAACGTGCTGGCGTATTGAAAGGCACGCTGCAAGACCTGGGTGTTGGCCAGCGGTACTTCAGCCTGGCTGAAGGCAATGCAGCCAGCCTCGGTAAGTTGCAACATCTCGGTCAGCGTTTCACCCTGCAGATTGCGGGTCAGAGCGCCCAGCGGATAAACACGCGCCTGGTGCAATTTCTCGGCCCGGTAACGCAGCATCTCAACCAGTCCCGGCTCATCGAGCACCGGATCGGTATCCGGCGGGCAGACCAGACTTGTCACGCCACCGGCTACTGCGGCGGCCATTTCAGACTCGAGCATGCGCTCGTGCTCGTGACCGGGTTCGCGCAACCGCACCGCCAAATCCACCAGACCGGGCGCAACGATGCAACCGCTGGCATCTATGGTTTGCGCCGGCACAAAGTCAGGCGGTACGTCCTTGATCGCCAGCACCATACCATTGGCCAGCGCCACATCGGCGATCGCATCCAGGCCACTGGCCGGATCCAGTACGCGACCACCCTTGATCAGAATATTCGTCTGTGTCTTCATATCACGCCTCATTCCCTGCGACGATGCTCATCGCTGCCATGCGCACGGCAATACCAAAAGTCACTTGCTGCATGATCACGCTCTGGCCACCATCGACCACCGCCGAATCGATCTCGACGCCGCGGTTGATGGGCCCCGGGTGCATCACGATCGCGTCCGGCCTGGCCAATTGCAGTTTTTCAGGCGTGAGGCCGAAACTCTTGAAGAACTCCTGCGTGGAAGGCAGCAGCGCACCGCTCATGCGCTCGTTCTGCAAACGCAGCATGATGATGACGTCACAGCCCCGAATCCCCTCTTCCAGCGTGTGGCAGACCCGCACCCCCATGGGTGCCATGTCGGCCGGCACCAGGGTCTTGGGGCCGACCACGCGCACCTCAGGGCAACCAAGCGTGGTCAAGGCATGGATGTCGGAGCGCGCCACACGCGAGTGCAGCACATCGCCAACAATGGCTACCGTCAGGTTGGAAAAATCCTTCTTGTAGTGCCGGATCGTGTACATGTCGAGCAGGCCCTGCGTCGGGTGGGCATGGCGTCCGTCACCAGCATTGATCACATGCACATGCGGCGCCACGTGCTGGGCGATCA
>CAZZLB010000368.1:0-1505 GCA_964654655.1 uncultured Rhodoferax sp.
GCAGTCGTCGCTGACATAGCCGGTCAACTCGTCCATGGTGACCACCACGCTGGCGCCCGAGTCGTCCAGCAGGTAGCGCACCTCTTCCATTTTCAGGATGGCGTTGATGGTGACCGGAATCGCGCCGAGCTTCTGTGCGGCGTAGTAGGCCACTGCGAATTCGGGAACGTTGGGCAGGTACAGGGCCACCCGGTCACCCGCCGTCACACCGGCTGCGCGCAAGCTGGACGCGAGTCGATTGGCGTCGCTGTTGAGTTGCCCGTAACTGATCGAGCGACCCTCGAAACGGATCGCCACCAGGTCGGGCGTCTGTGCTGCGTGGCGTTCAAGATACTGGGCAACATTCATGGTTTGTCTCCTGGTTAGAGCTTGGTTGGTCCTGCTTTTGGTGCCGATTATGGTTATAAATCATAATTAAATAAAGACAAAAAACACATCCAGCCTTAGGTGTTTACCCTGCCGTGACGAGGCAGACCATTGATGCAGGTCATTAAGTCTTAAGTTTGAGCAGACCCTTGCAGCCAGTTCTTGATTGAAACAGGCGTACTCTTACCAAAAAGAAAATCGAGATAAATTTCAGGGAGTCGAAATGGAGTCGATCACGACAAACCAAGCCATCGAGCGAGCCTTGGGCTCTGCCAGGCAGGCTGGAGCCGACAGCCACGCTGAACTGAGGTTCGCGCAGCGTCTGGCGCAAGTTGGCAACTGGCACTGGGACCTCGAAGCTGACCTGCACACCTGGTCAGAAGAAATATTTGCCGTTTACGGTTTACCGCCGGCAGGCGGGCCGATCACTTACCCCGAAGTGCAAAAGTATTTCACTGCGCAGAGCTGGGCCGAGCTGGGCCAGGCGGTGGAGCGTTGTCGCCTGGATGGTATGCCCTATCACTGCGACGCCGAGCTTGTAGTGCCCGATGGACGCCACCGCTGGGTGAGTATCTTTGGCAAGGCGGTACGGGGCCGCGATGGCAAGGTCATTGCGCTGCAGGACATCAGCCAACGCAAGCAGGCCGAGCGCGCTTTGTGGCAAAGCGAAGTGCAACTCAATTCCATCCTCGACGCAACCTCCGACGGCATTCTGGCGGTGGACCGGGGCGGCAAGGTGATCCGCTTCAACAAGCGCTTCGGCGAGTTATGGCAGATACCGCTGGCCGTGCTTGAATCGGGCAACGATGCAGTGCTGCTCAATTGCGTGGTGAGCCAGTTGGCGCAGCCTGACGAGTTTCTGGCAACGGTTCAAGCGCTTTACGGTTCTGACACCGAGCACATAGACAACATCCGATTCAAGGACGGCCGGGTCTTCGAGCGATTTACAGCGCCGCTCTTGCTGGAGTCCGCTGTGGTCGGGCGCATCTGGTCTTTCCGCGACATCACGGAGCGCGATCGCATGGAGCGCGAGCTGACAGGGGTGATGCAGGAGCAGGCAGCCATTCTTAACAGCGGCATTGTGGGTATTGCCAAACTTCGGGATCGAAAATTCGTCTGGAGCAACGCCGCATTCGCCA
>CAZZLB010000368.1:1605-3668 GCA_964654655.1 uncultured Rhodoferax sp.
ATGGAGGATCAAATCCGGCAAATGGCTTTTGTTGATGCGTTGACGGCGTTGCCCAATCGTCGCTTGCTGAACGATCGTTTGTCGCAAGCCGTGCACGCTGTTCAACGTGGCTCCGGATACGGCGCCCTCATGTTTCTGGATCTGGACAACTTCAAACCCCTCAACGACTTGCACGGCCATGCGGCCGGTGACCTGTTGCTGATCGAAGTGGCCAGGCGACTCAACCAGTGTGTGCGTGGCATGGATACGGTGGCTCGCATTGGTGATGAGTTCGTTGTGTTGCTGGGTGGCTTGCCCAACCAAAACGCCGAATCAACCGATCAGGCCATGAAACTGGCTGAGAAGATCCGGGTCACACTCGCTGCACCTTATAGCCTGTCGGTCCAGGACGGTGCGGATCCGATTGAACACCGCTGCAGTGCCAGCATCGGCGTGGTCTTGTTTGGCAAGGATCATCGGAGTCTGGACGGTCTGTTGAAGTGGGCCGACGCGGCGATGTACCGCTCAAAAAGAGATGGGCGCAACCGCGTTACCTTCATGGTCGAGCGGCGCAAGCAGCAGCGCCTGGAATGCGCCAAATGACGCCGGCGCTTAAGGGGGCTCCATAAAGTAAGATGCCGGACATGCACGACGTCACAGAAAAGTTTCAGGTCACCATTCACGGTGGCGGGGCACATACCGTTATTCTGGCCAACGGTTTTGGCACCACGCAGCAGGTGTGGGGCTCGCAGGTGCAGGCGCTGCGCCAGTCCTACCGTGTCGTGACCTTTGATACGGCCGGATCCACCGCAGCCACCATGGCTGCCTGGCAGCCCTCGCGGCATCGTCGCTTGTACGGCTTTGCCGAAGATCTGGTCAGCATCGTTGAGACGCTCGGTCTGCAAGGCGCGACCTACGTCGGACATTCGCTCAGTGCAAGTGCCGGTTTGCTCGCGGCCTGCGCTGCACCCGGACTTTTCTCCGGCATGGTTTTCATCGGCTGCTCGGCGTGCTACGTCAATGATCCGACTGGCGGCTATACGGGCGGTTTCAGCGAAGCCGACATCAAATCGCTGCTAGCGGACATGACGCACGATTACATCGCCTGGGCCAACGGTTTTTCTCCGCTCGCCATGGGCAACCCGGATCGGCCCGATCTGGCTGCCAGTTTTGCGAATTCCTTGAAAGTCATGCGCCCCGATGTGGCGGTTGATGCGCTGGGCGCTGCGTTCCTGTCAGACCATCGATCGGATGCCCTGCGCTACGGCAAACTGGGTTTGCCCACTCTGCTTCTGCAAAGCACGAATGACGTGGCCGTGCCCCTGGCCGCAGCCCAGTGGCTGGCCAGCGCGACCGGAGGTCAATTGCATGTCCTGAATGCGCAAGGGCATTTTCCGCACATTGCCAACCCTGCAGCCGTGACGCAGGAAATCATGGAGTTCCTGCAGCATCGTGGCGTCTGAGCCAGTCGACCTGGCACAGCGCTTTCGGTCGCTGTTGCGCGCCGATGCTGTCTGTTTCTGGCGTGTCAACGCCGAAGGAGCGGCGCATCCTGTGTGCTGCGCTCCAGCCGATCTGCAGACCGAAGCCTTTGCCTTGCCCCGCATGCAGAGTCAGCCGGTCGAAATCGAGCGCGGCAGCCATGCGCACGAGTTGCTGCCGCTGTATCTGCGGCCACGCTTGCTGGCCATGCCGGGTGAGCCCGTCGCACTGCGCTGTCGCGCCAGCGAGAACAGCGGTTTTTTCGCGATCTGGCCGGATGCGCGCCAAGTTCCTGCCAATGTGGCCGAACTGGCAGGGTTTCTTGGTGAGCACTGGCAGCAACTCTCGAAGGGCCAGAAAGTCAATGACGATCTGGCTTCCTCGCTGGCCCAGATGCACAGTCTGGTTTTTGCGCTGCCCCAGGGGGTCATCCTGATCCCGCACGACTCCCGCCAGGGGCTTGTCAACCCCGTCGCTGCAGCCTGGATGGGCATCGAGCAAGTGGGCTACTGTGAGCGCGTGCTGTTGATCGACGCCCTCTCGAACTTCATCGATCAGGCCGACAACAAGGGCGAGTTGCGGGACCATTTCGCCCCCGTGCT
>CAZZLB010000369.1:0-3662 GCA_964654655.1 uncultured Rhodoferax sp.
GAGAACAAGATCACCATCAAGGCCAACTCCGGTCTGAGTGAGGCCGAGATTCAGCAAATGGTGAAAGACGCCGAACTCAACGCGGCTGACGACAAAAAGAAGCTTGAATTGGTGCAGGCCCGCAACCAGGCCGACGCCAACCTGCACAGCGTCAAGAAGAGCCTCACCGAATACGGTGACAAGCTGGAGGCAGGCGAGAAAGAGAAGATCGAGGCAGCCGTCAAGGAACTTGAAGAAGCCATGAAGAGCGACGTGAAAGCGTCCATCGATGAGAAGAGCGCTGCCCTGATGACCATCAGCCAGAAGCTCGGTGAAAAGATGTACGCGGACATGCAGGCCAAGCAGGCTGCCGAGGCCGCCGCCTCTGGCGACGCGGGTGCGGCCGGTGCACCAGGTGCTCAGGGTGGTTCCGCGCACGCCGCGGATGACAATGTCGTTGACGCCGAGGTAAAGGAAGTCAAGAAACCTTAAGCGCTTCTGTTGTCAGGCGCCGCGTTGAACATCGATAGGGTTCAACGCGGCGTTTGTGTTCAACCCAAGCAAGAAAAACCATGGCCAAACGAGACTACTACGAAGTTCTGGGTGTTCCCAAAAACGCCTCGGATGAAGAAATAAAGAAGGCTTATCGCAAACTTGCGATGAAGCATCACCCGGATCGCAACCAGGGTGACTCCTCCAAGGTCGCGGAGGAAAAGTTCAAGGAGTCCAAGGAGGCCTACGAGATGCTGTCGGACCCGCAAAAGCGGGCGGCCTACGACCAGCATGGCCATGCTGGCGTGGATCCCAATATGCGGGGCGGCCCCGGCGCCGAAGGTTACGGTGGTTTTGCCGAAGCCTTTGGTGATATTTTTGGCGACATGTTCGGCCAGCAGCGCGGGCGCGCGGGCGGTGGTCGCCAGGTCTTCAGGGGCAGCGACCTGAGCTATGCCATGGAGGTCACGCTGGAAGAAGCTGCCAGTGGCAAGGATGCGCAGATTCGCATCCCGAGCTGGGAGCATTGCGACACCTGTAAAGGCACTGGCGCCAAACCTGGCACCCAAGCCAAGACCTGCGGTACATGCAACGGCTCTGGTGCGGTGCAGATGCGTCAAGGTTTCTTCAGTGTGCAGCAAACCTGCCCTACCTGCCGTGGTGTCGGCAAGGTCATTCCCGATCCTTGCACGGCTTGTCATGGGCAAGGCAAGGTCAAGAAGCAGAAGACGCTGGAAGTCAAGATTCCAGGCGGCATCGACGGTGGCATGCGCATTCGCAGTGCAGGCAACGGCGAGCCGGGCACCAATGGTGGTCCGCCGGGTGATCTGTACATTGAAATCCGGCTCAAGAAACACGATATTTTTGAGCGTGATGGCGACGACATTCACTGCTCGGTACCGATCAGCCTGATCACCGCGTCGCTCGGCGGGGAAATTGATGTGCCAACCCTCGCCGGCAAAGCCGCTATCGACATTCCCGAAGGCACGCAGACCGGCAAGCAGTTCCGTCTGCGCGGCAAGGGCATCAAGGGTGTACGCTCCAGCTATCCGGGTGATCTCTATTGCCACATCACTGTCGAGACACCCGTCAAGCTGAGCGAGCACCAAAAGAAGCTGCTGCGCGAGCTTGATGAATCCCTGAAAAAGGGCGGCAGCAAGCATTTGCCCAGTGGCGACAGCTGGACCAACCGACTGAAAAGTTTCTTCAGTTAAGCCAGATTTCAACACCAACCCGGAGCTATCCGCATGACCGTCAGCATCACATTTCTTGGCGGCACCGGGACCGTCACCGGCTCCAAATACCTGGTTCAGCACGACGGCAAACGACTGTTGCTTGATTGCGGTCTGTTCCAGGGCTACAAGTTGCTGCGCCTGCGCAACTGGGCCCCCCTGCCGGTAGCGCCAGATCAGATGGATGCAGTGCTGCTGACGCACGCCCACCTGGACCACAGCGGTTACCTCCCTCTGCTGGCCAAGGAAGGCTTTTCTCGCCATGTCTATGCCAGCAGCGGCACGCGCGACCTATGCCGCATCCTGCTGCCCGACAGTGGTCATATCCAGGAAGAAGACGCGGCTTTTGCGAACCGTCAGGGCTTTTCCAGACACGAACCGGCCATGCCCTTGTACACGCGCCAGGACGCACTCAATTGTCTGCACTTGATCAAGACGGTTGAATTCGGCATCGCGTTTCAACCGATTCCAGGCTGGCGTGCAACGCTCTCGCCGGCTGGACACATTCTGGGTGCATCCAGTGTGCTGCTGGAGGTAGCCGGCCGTCGCATTCTGTTCTCGGGTGACCTGGGCCGACCCGATGACCTCCTCATGAATCCACCGATGAGCGCGCCCGCAGCGGACACGGTACTGATTGAGTCAACCTATGGTGACCGGGAACACCCCAAGGACGATGTGTTGGCCGAACTGGCTCCAGCCTTGAAGCGGCTGGCGGCACGTGGCGGTGTCGCCGTGGTCCCGGTGTTTGCAGTCGGCCGGGCGCAAGCCCTGCTGCACGCCATCCATTTGCTCAAACTGCGCGGCGAAATTCCGAATTCGCTACCGGTCTTTCTGGACAGCCCAATGGCCGTCCACACGACACAGCTTTTTGAACAACACCAGGGAGAGCATCGCCTCAGCAGCAGGGAAACGCATGCCCTGACACACTGCGCCACCATGGTCAACAGCACCGATGAATCGCGCGCTTTGGCGAGCCGCCATGGCCCGATGGTGATCCTGTCTGCCAGCGGCATGGCCACCGGTGGGCGCGCGCTGCATCATTTGGCACATTACGCTGGCAACCACCGCAACATGATCATTCTCACCGGTTATCAGGCACCGGGCACGCGCGGCGCCACACTGGCAAGTGGTGCCAGGTCGGTGCGCATTCACGGACGCGATGTCGAGTTGGGCGCCGAAGTCGTGCAACTGCAGTCGGCCTCCGCGCATGCTGATGCCGGGCAACTGCTGGCCTGGCTGAAAACCATGCCCCAGGCGCCCGACCAGGTTTACGTCGTGCATGGCGAACTGGCGGCGTCAGACCAATTGCGTCTGCGCATCAAGAACGAACTGGGCTGGCGCGCCATGGTGCCGGAGCACGGCTCCACCTGGCCGACTTGAAGCTCGATGGAGAAATTTTTTCGAAAGTACTTCGAGTTTTCGGCCCGCACCAAGCCCTTGCTGATCAGCTTCGCGGGTGTGCTGCTGATGGTGCTTTGGGTCTTCCCCTCCTTGCCCATCCACGGTGAAATGATCGATCTGAAGCTGTCGTATGACCTCGCTGCAATCCAGGCAATCATGCTTCAGTACGGAGTCGGCGGTCGAGCCGCTTATGCCCTCGCCAGTCCAACCATGGACACGCTGTTTCCGGCCCTGTACGTTACGTTTTTTTCCGGATTACTCTACCGCTTTCGACCGAGCGAAAAACTGTGGCTCACTGCCTTTATCCCTGTCGTTGCCGGCGTCTGGGACCTGTGCGAAAACGCGCAAATCACCGCCATGCTTTTGCAATACCCGGAGCTCTCAGCCCGGCAGGTTGCAGTGGCTTCTTTCTTCACCAGCACCAAGCACTTTCTCAGTGCACTCTATGAAGTGACTGCGGTGTGTTTCCTGCTGATCTACGCGCTTCGAAGATTCAGTGGCAAGACCAAGCCTTGAAGCCCTCGCATTTGCCAGCATTGCCTTGCTCACCAGGGTGGG
>CAZZLB010000370.1:0-3661 GCA_964654655.1 uncultured Rhodoferax sp.
GCGCCCTACAGCGTGGCCAGCAGGGTACCCAGCCGGTTGAAAAGAAATACGCCCACGGGATGTTCAGAGCACGGCGTCGCCGATAATTTGCTGCATGTTACGGGGTCGAACAGTGATTCACGAAGATATGAATGTTAAGCGATGGCATTGACTATTACCGACGATTGCATCAATTGCGACGTTTGCGAGCCTGAGTGCCCGAACGGCGCGATCTCCATGGGAGTCGAAATCTATCAGATTGATCCCGGCAAATGTACCGAATGTGTCGGTCATTTTGAGACGCCGCAGTGCGTCGAGGTCTGTCCGGTGGCCTGCATTCCGGTACACCCGCAACATGTCGAAAGCCGCGAAACCCTGTGGCAGAAGTACCGGAGTTTGCAGGCGCTGACGCCTGGCGCAGCTCGGGCCCGCTAGGGTCATCAGGACTTTGGGGCTGCCTCTTTTTTGGCAGCGGGTGGCACCGCTTTTTTCACCCGGACTTTCTTGGTTTTGTCGGCGCTGTGCTTGCTGGCTGAAGCCGGTCGGCTGGCTTTGGTGGCGGGGGTGTTGGCTGCCAGATCCTTGGCTTCCTGCTGCAGGCGGGCTTTTTCCATGGTGTTGGCCAGGCGGGCGTCGCGCTGTGTGGCTTGGTCGGCCTGCGCTTTTTGTGCGCTTGTGCGCTGGTCGGTCTTGTCCAGCACCACAGCGTCAGGGCAGGGCGTCTGGCTGTAGCTGTTGCCGCACTTGTATGTGGATTGAGCACTGGCTGCGCAGGGCAGGAGGGCAAGCGCCATGAGCAGCGCGACGGTCAAAGTCAGACGTGGCATTGATAACTCCCTGTTGAAGCGTGTGCTTTCAGCCTGAGTTTACTGCGCTGCGGGCTCCGGTCGGGGCGGCTTGGGGCGGGGCGGTTTGCTGGTGTGGATCAGCAGGGTGGCCTTGTTCATTTCTCCCGCCAGCAGGTGCGGCAGTGCGCTCAGGGCGCGGGTGATGCTCTGTTCGATCGCTATGCGATGATCAAGCGATGGCTTCTTCAGCACCCAGTTGATGACCTCGGCCTTGACGCCCGGATGACCGACACCCAGGCGCAAGCGCCAGTAATCGTCAGTCCCCAACTGGGCGTGAATGTCGCGCAGTCCGTTGTGGCCGGCATGGCTGCCAGCGAGTTTGAGCTTGGCCTCGCCCGGAACAATGTCGAGCTCGTCGTGCGCGACCAGAATTTCGTGGGGTTCGATCTTGTAAAAACGTGCCAGTGCGGCGACCGACTTGCCGCACAGGTTCATGAAAGTTTGGGGTTTGAGCAGCCACACGGTCTGACCGTTGGCGCTGGTCCGACCGACCAGACCGTGGCAGGTCCGGTCCATCACAAGACTGGTTTTCAGCGTTCGGGCGACCTCGTCGAGCCACCAGAAACCCGCGTTGTGCCGGGTTGACTCGTACTCCGGGCCGGGGTTGCCAAGGCCAACAAACAGCCTGATCATGAAGTCTGGAGTGGCCCACTGAAGTGGGCCATCTCAAACTACTTCTTCTTGGCCGCAGGCGCCTTGGCCGCGGGTGCGGCTTTGCCGGCGGCGGCAGGAGCGGCGGCAGCGACTGCCGGGGCGCCCGCAGCAGCAGCTGCCGGATCGACTTCTGCCACCGGGGCGTCGGCCGCGCCAATCACTACCACCGAAACGATGACCGGGTTGGTCTTGCCGTGCGTGACGGCCGTGACGCCCTTGGGCAGCACGATGTCCGACAGGTGCAGCGATACGCCCTTCTTCAGTCCGCTCAGATCGACCGAGACGAACTCTGGCAGATCGGCCGGCAGACACATGACGTTGATTTCGGTGACGACGTGGTTGGCCATGCAGCCTTCGGCCTTCACAGCGACAGAATTCTCTTCGCCCTTGAAGTGCAATGGCACCTTCATGTGCAACTTGGTATTGGCATCTACACGCTGGAAGTCAATGTGCAGGATCAACTGCTTGTATGGGTGCATTTGCACGTCACGCAGCAAGACCTTGTGGTCCTTGCCGGCAAGTTCCATGTCCAAAACGGTTGAATGGAAAGCCTCCTTTTTCAGGGCATGCCACAAGGCGTTGTGATCGACTTCGATCTGTTGGGGCTCAAGCCCGCCACCGTATACGATGCCCGGTGTGCGTCCCGAGATGCGCAGACGGCGGCTCGCACCCGTACCCTGCTTGGCGCGCTCAAAAGCGACGAATTTCATAGTTTCACTCCTGTAGGAGTCCACCGCGACCAGTGTGACTCCGGTTTAAAAAAAGTTCAGCAGTACACCCACAGGCGTGCCGCGAACCCACGCTTGTCCGGCTCGGCAACCCTAGAAGAGGTTGTCCTGATCCGAAAACAATCTCATGACCGATTCACCCTTGGCAATGCGCTGAATCGTTTCGGCGATCAGCGGTGCAACGCTGAGCTGGCGAATCTTGCGGCAGGTGGCAGCGGCCTGGCTCAGCGGGATGGTGTTGGTCACCACCACCTCATCGAGCGCAGTCCCATTGGTAATGCGCTCGATGGCCGGGCCGGAAAAAATAGGGTGCGTGCAGTAGGCGTAAACCTTTTTTGCACCACGTGTCTTCAGCACCTCGGCGGCTTTGACCAGCGTGCCTGCGGTGTCGATCATGTCGTCCATGATGACGCAGTTGCGGCCGTCGATTTCACCGATCACGTGCATTACTTCGCTCACATTGGCGCGTGGCCGACGCTTGTCGATGATGGCCAGATCGCAATCGAGCTGCTTGGCCAGGGCGCGTGCGCGCACCACGCCGCCAACGTCCGGCGAGACCACAATCAGGTCTTCGTAGTTCTTCTGCCGCAAGTCCCCGAGCAGCACCGGCGAGGCGTAGATGTTGTCCACCGGGATGTCGAAAAAGCCCTGAATCTGGTCGGCATGCAAATCCATGGTCAGGACGCGCGCCACACCAACGGCCTGCAGCATGTTGGCAACCACCTTGGCTGTAATGGGCACGCGGCTGGAGCGCGGCCGGCGGTCTTGCCGGGCATAACCGAAATAGGGGATGACGGCGCTGATGCGTTCGGCCGATGCTCGTTTGAGGGCATCGACCATGATCAGCAATTCCATCAGGTTCTCGTTGGTCGGGGCGCAGGTGGACTGCACGACGAACACATCGCGTGCCCGAACGTTCTGGTTGATTTCAACCGACACCTCGCCGTCGGAGAAACGGCCGACGGCCGCCGCACCCAGCGAAATATTCAGGTGGCTTGCTATCTGCGCGGCCATGCCCGGGTTGGCATTGCCGGTAAAAACCATGAAATCCGGGGGTTCAGGAGCCTGCATGAATAGAGTCCAGCGGTTGAGTGATGTTTGCGCCTGTGCGTTCTGCCTACGGTACCTGCGGCACGAGCGCGCAACAGGCACAACAAAATTTTTGGCAGGGGAAGAAGGATTCGAACCTTCGCATGCTGGAATCAAAATCCAGTGCCTTAACCAACTTGGCGACTCCCCTACACGGGAAACCTGTTTTTCAACAAACTTCCTGTCAAACGTCGCAGAAAACCCATCCGGCCAGGGGATGAATTTCCAGATTGCTGCACAACTGCAACTGCCAGCCCGTCGGCGGCTCGGCAAGCATGGTATCAGAAGCAATGCGGGCAAACACCGCGCTGCCTGAACCTGTCATTCCTGGCCGCAATCCCTGGCGGGTGAACCACTCCAAGG
>CAZZLB010000371.1:0-3661 GCA_964654655.1 uncultured Rhodoferax sp.
TGAGCGCCCCAACAACCAGATCTTGTCGGCAGGGTTGGGATGCCGGCGGCGCAAACCACGCACGCTCGTTGCCGAGGGTGATGCAGTGGGTGGCGCAGCGAAATAAAGAAGGAGGCCGCAGGCCGGGTGACATTCGCGGAGTCACCCATTGCGTCGCCCTCGGCTAACAAGCATCAGGACATTTATGACCCGACCCCTCGACGGCATCACCGTCATCTCGCTGGAGCACGCCATCGCTGCACCATTCTGCACACGCCAGTTGGCCGACCTTGGCGCCCGCGTGATCAAGATCGAGCGGCCCGGCGTGGGTGACTTTGCGCGGGCCTATGACAGCCGTGTCAAGGGGCAGGCTTCGCATTTTGTCTGGACCAATCGCTCCAAGGAAAGCCTGACGCTGGACCTCAAGCAGCCGGCGGCGCTGGCAGTGCTCGGGCAGTTGATCGGTAAGGCCGATGTGCTGGTGCAAAACCTGGCACCGGGCGCCGCCTCGCGCATGGGTTTGGGTTTTGAGGCGCTGAGCGCGCAGCATCCGCGCCTGATCGTCTGTGACATTTCGGGCTACGGTGACGACGGCCCATACCGCGACAAGAAGGCTTATGACCTGCTGATCCAGAGCGAG
The DNA here is from genome assembly GCA_964654655.1 of uncultured Rhodoferax sp. GTDB lineage: Bacteria > Pseudomonadota > Gammaproteobacteria > Burkholderiales > Burkholderiaceae_C > Rhodoferax. Next base: position 620 of record CAZZLB010000371.1, read on the forward strand.
GCCGGCTTCCTTTCGGTGACGGGTACACCCGAAACACCGAGCAAGGCCGGCAATTCGATGGCCGATATTGCAGCGGCCATGTACGCCTACACCAGCATCCTCTCGGCGTTGCTGCTGCGCGGCAGAACGGGTATCGGCTCGCATATAGATGTCTCGATGCTGGAGTCGCTGGGCGAGTGGATGGGCTATCCGCTGTACTACGCATTCGACGGCGCAGCGCCGCCTCCGCGCTGCGGCGCGTCCCACGCCAGCATCTACCCCTACGGGCCGTTCAAGGCCGGTGATGGTGCCAGCGTGATGCTCGGCTTGCAGAACGAACGTGAATGGAAGCAGTTCTGCGAGTGGGTGCTGCAGAACGCCGCGCTGAGCGTGGACGAACGCTTTGCCAGCAACGCCCGCCGCAATGAGAATCGCAGGGAGCTTGAAGACATCATCCTTCAGGAGTTTGCAAAACTCAGTGCGGAACAGGTGGTCTCGCGACTGGAGCACGCTGGAATTGCCAACGCACGCATGAACGATATGGCTGGCGTCTGGGCGCATCCCCAGTTGCAGGCGCGCCAGCGCTGGCAGAACGTCGGCTCACCGGCCGGCGATATTCCGGCACTGTTGCCGCCTGGGCGCAGCAACGCTTTCGAATACCGCATGGGTCCTGTACCCGCTGTGGGTGAGCACACAGAGGCGATTTTGCGAGAGCTTGGGCAGGATGACGCAGCCATCGCCAGTCTGCGCGCGGCCGGTGCGATCTGATACGAGTCGTCATTGCGAGCGCAGCGTGGCAATCCATGAACCCGGATTTTCTGGATTGCCGCGTCGCTGCGCTCCTCGCAATGACAAAGCTCGTGCATTGTGAACGCTGAAACTGAAGGAATACTCAAGATGACTTCCCCGACTGCCGAACTCGCCGCCTTTGCTGCAGGTCTGCGTTTTTCCGATATTCCCTCCGCCGTGATCGGCAAGACCGAAGAGTTGCTGGTGGATTGGTTCGCTTCGGCTGTGGCCGGGCATGGCGCACGACCGGTGGAGAGCATCACGCGCTTTGCGCTGGCGATGGGGCCTCAGACGGGTCCGGCCGAGGTGATTGCCATGCGAACTTCCAGTAGCCCCTATCTGGCAGCCATGGCCAACGCCGCTGCCTCGCACATGGCCGAGCAGGATGATGTGCATAACGGTTCGGTTTTTCACCCGGCCACCGTGGTATTTCCGGCAGCGCTGGCTGTGGCGCAGGCGACGGGTGCCAGCGGCCAGCAGTTGCTCACGGCAGCGGTTGCCGGTTACGAGGTTGGCATACGCGTTGGGGAGTTTCTGGGGCGCTCGCATTACAAGGTGTTTCACACCACCGGCACCGCCGGTACGCTGGCGGCAGCAGCTGCTGTGGGGAATCTGCTCGGACTGGACGCAGGCCGGATGCAGCACGCCTTTGGTTCAGCGGGAACGCAATCGGCGGGGCTCTGGGAGTTCCTGCGCACTGCAGCGGACAGCAAGCAGTTGCATACGGCGCACGCGGCTGGAGCCGGTTTGATGGCAGCCTATCTGGCGCGCGATGGCTTTACCGGGGCTGCCGAAATCTTCGAAGGTGCACAGGGCATGGCGGCAGGTATGTCGAGCGACGCCGATCCGGCGAAGTTGACGGATGGTTTGGGCACGCGCTGGGCCACTGCAGAGACATCGTTCAAGTACCACGCCTGTTGTCGCCATACGCATCCGGCTGCCGATGCGCTGCTGCGGGTGATGCAGATGCACCGGTTGCACAGCGAAGACCTCGGGCGTGTTGTTGCGCACGTGCATCAGGGCGCCATTGATGTGCTCGGGCCTGTGCTGGAACCGACCACGGTGCACCAAAGCAAGTTTTCCATGGGCACGACGCTCGCGCTGGTGGCACGTTTTGGTCATGCCGGTTTGACCGAGTTCGAGCAGCATTTTCTGGATGAGTCGACCATGGCGTTGCGGGATCGGGTCGGGATGGTGCTGGATACCGAAGTCGATGCGGCCTACCCGCAGCGCTGGATCGGCAAGGTCAGCGTGACGACCAACGACGGCCGTGTGCTGCAGGGGCGCGTCGACGAGCCCAAGGGAGACCCCGGCAACACGCTGAGCCGCGACGAGATCACTGCCAAGGCGCTGCGGTTGGCCGCATACAGTGGCGGTGCAACGGCCGCTGAAATGCAGTCTGCCGTGAACGCCCTCTGGAATGTGGCCGCTTGGGTCAAGGTTGAAAAATTGCTGGAGGGCGCTGTATGAATGCTGATCACGACAAGCTGGCGCTGGCGCGCTCGTTCCTGTTTGTGCCCGCGACACGCCCCGAGCGTTACGCCAAGGCGCTTGCCAGCGGCGCTGATGCCATCATCATCGATCTGGAAGATGCGGTGGCACCACCGGAAAAGATCGGTGCACGCAATCAGTTGGCCAGCGCCTTTGAACAGCTTGGCGCTTCCGACCGATCCCGCACCGTGGTTCGCATGAATGCCCTTGGTACGCCATGGTTTGGGGACGATCTGCAAATGCTCGCGCGTTTGGTGGGGCAGGGCTTGCCCGCTGTGATGTTGCCCAAGGCGGATTCTGCCCAGGTGTTGCAGCAACTGGCACAGGCACTGGGTGCGAATTGCGCCTTGTTGCCACTGGTCGAGTCACTCTCAGGTTGGGATGCCTTGGATGAACTGGCGGCCGCGCCGCAGGTATTGCGGCTGGCCTTTGGCCATCTGGATTTTCAGGCAGATGTCGGGATGGCTTGTGGTTTTGACGAGATAGAACTGGTACCGGTGCGTCTCGCCATGGTTCTGGCGACGCGCCGGGCGGGGCTCGCGGCCTGCATCGATGGTGTCACCGTGGCGATACAAGACATAGAGCGTTTGCAGCAGGACGTCGCGCGCAGTCGGCGTTTCGGTTTTGGCGCCAAGATGTGCATTCATCCGGCGCAGGTTGCGACGGTCAATGCCGTCTTTTCGCCGAGCGCCGCCGAAATCGATTGGGCGCGCCGGGTGCTGGCGGCGGTCGAAGTTGCCGGTGGCGGTGTTGTCAGCCTTGATGGCCGGATGGTCGACGGAC
>CAZZLB010000372.1:0-3660 GCA_964654655.1 uncultured Rhodoferax sp.
AGTACGCCGAGAAGACATCCTACAAACGCGGCGCTACCGATTTTTCTTCACAGGTCGCGAAGATGAAAGCCGCTGGTTGCGAGATGGTGGTGCTGGGCACGATTGTTCGTGAAACCATAGGTGCCATCGGCGAGTCGCGCAAGACCGGTTTCAACCCGGTTTTTCTGGCGTCCAACGCCGCCTACATCGACGTGATTCACAAACTCGGCGGCAAGGCCATGGAAGGTCTGTACGCCTCCATGACGGCGCAGAACCCCTACCTCGACGATCCGTCCCAGCCGATCCGCTTCTGGGCCAACAAGTTCAAAACCAAGTTCAACGAAGAACCCTCGGTCTTCGCGGCCTACGGTTACCTGATCGTTGACACCTTCGCCCGCGCCGCGCAGCAGGCCGGCGCCAACCTGACGACCGAAAGCTACATCAAGGCCATGGACAGCATGAGCACACCGCCTGACATCTTCGGCAGTGCGCCCACCGTCTTCTCGCCGACCAAGCACATGGGCAGCGATGCAGCGCGGCTGTCACAGATTGTCGACGGCAAGTGGAAGGTGGTGTCGGACTACATCAACTGAGCCCACCGGCGACGATCGTCGTCGAGCGGCCGGTACGGCGCCAGGTGTCGCCCTGGTGTCGAGACTTTTTTGAGACTTTTCGTTGGTATGCTTGCAGATTGAAGCCATGAGTCAAACTTCTGCCAGCACCGAACTGCACTGCCGAACGTCCGCAAGCAGAATCCCGCTGCTGCGCAACTTTGATGCGCTCTATGTTGAAGATGACGCTGTGCTGCGCGAGGACACGGCCGCCCTGCTGCGCGGCTTCTTCCGCGATCTGGTGGTCGCCAGCGATGGTGTGGAGGCCTTGCGAATCTTCGAAGCACGCCAGATTCATCTGGTGATCACGGACCTGCGCATGCCGCACATGAACGGTCTTGAACTGACGGCGGCCATCCGGCAACACGATGCGCACGTACCGGTATTCATCACCAGTGCCTACGCTGAAACCGGTGAACTGCTTGAAGCCATGCGTCTGAACCTGGCCGACTACCTGGTCAAGCCGCTGTCCTGGCCCCGCCTCAAGGAAGCGCTGGCCCGCAGTGCCGACCGGATACTGGCCGAGGGACGCCTGTACACGCAGTTTGACGATGAAACCAGCTATTGCATTACCAGCGACTTCCTGCGTCACGGCAGTGCAATCGTGCGCCTGACACGCCATGAGAAAGCCCTGCTCGACCTGCTCCTGAAGCATCGCGGTCAATGGCTCAGCAAGGAGCGCATCCTGCAGCAGATCTACACCGAGGACGATCGTGGCAGCGAAGCCGCCCTGAAAAACCTGATCCTGCGTCTGCGGCAGAAAATTGGCTCCGACCACATCGCCAACATGTACGGCATGGGCTTCATGCTGCGCGCGCCGCATGCGTGAACTTGCGGGCCCTTGCCTGCGCGCTGTGCTGGGCGCACTGGGTCTGGTCTGGTCGCTCGGCGCCAACGCGCTGATGCCCATCGAGTTGATGGGCAACTTCGAGCGCATCGATACGCGGCACTCGCTTGAAGCACTGGTCGATGAAAGCGCCGCACTCACGCTCGGCGAGGTGCAGGCTGCCGCTGAGCGGTTTGCCGCAAGCGGGCACACGCGCTTCGCGCCACAGCAGGCGGCCATCTGGACCCGGCTTGCGCTGCACAACGCCACGGCCGATCAGCGCAGCGTGCTGCTCATGAATCCTTCACCCCACGTCCACCAGATCGATATCCATGTAGTACGCCAGGATGACTCGGTTGAAAGCTATGCGCTGGGCAGTCACCGGTCACGTGAGCGGCGCACCCTGCCGCACCGCTACGACGTGCAGCCGATTTCTCTTGACCCGGGCGAGCAGGTGCTGGTCTATACCCGGCACCAGTCAGCGCGTTCGATGGATGTCGACACCGTGCTCTACATGCCCAACGCCTTCCTGCGTTTCGTCCAGCGCGACGCGCTGAGCTGGGGCCTCTTCACAGGGCTGGTGGCAGCACTGGTGCTGTACAACATGGTGGTCGGCATGGCGCTGCGCCAGCGCGTATTTCTGTTTTATGTCTTGCATGGCGTCGCCCTCTTTGCTTTCACCCTGACCATGAACGGAGCAGACATTCTGGTCTGGGTCAGGCCCGTGCTTGACACGCTGGCACCAGCGCCGATGGGCTACGCTGTCTCGCTTTCGGTTGCGGCGGTGAGCCGGATTTCGCATTCGCTGCTGTTGCTGGTGACCATCACCGCATCCCTTTTTGGCAGCGCATTCTTTGATTTGCCGCGCCGCTCGCGGGTCGCCGCCCGCCTGGTCAGGCTCTGGTTGGCGATTGCTGCAAGCTTTGTTGCCGCTGAAATTGCCTCGGCCCTCTGGCCCAGCCTCGACGCCCTTGATGCGCTGCTCGCCTATCTGGTGTTCTTCTTCCTGCTGTGCTGGCTGGCGCTGGGTGTCTTTGCCGCCTTGCGACGTTATCCGGGCTGGCAATACTATCTGGCCGGCACCGGCAGTTTCACTGTGCTTGCCCTGTTGCAGGATGCCGAATGGTTGGGTCTGGAAACAGGCATGCCGGACTGGATCAGTGCTTACGGCACGCCGGTCGGACTGACGCTGGAGCTCAGCATGCTCTCGCTGGCTCTGGGTCAACGCATCCGGCGTCTGGCCGCCGAACACGATGCCAGCGAGCGCCTGTTGGTCGCCCAAGCCAAGTTCAGCTCGGTTGGTCAGTTGCTCGCTGGCGTGGTGCACCAGCTCAAACGGCCCGTCATCTACGCCGGCACCCAGTTGATGAAACTTGAAGCCCTGATGGACCGCCCACCGGCCGAGCGTGAAGCCGAGTTGCCCAAGGCCTTGACCGATATGCGTGCAACCATCGACTTCATGGACAAGACCATTGTTGACCTGTACCGCTTTTATTCAGACGACAAGGTCCAGCAGGACTATGACCCGGCCGGGCAGATCGAGCACGTCGTCAGCATGCTGACCCCCATGACGACCGGCAGCGCGCTGCGCATAGAGCGCGAGCTGCTACCCGAAGTCACCCTGCATGGCTACGCCAACGCCTTTGGCCACGCCATGATGATTGTGCTGGAGAACGCGGCCCAGGTACTCAAGGACCGGGCCGTGCCCGCGCCCTTGATCCGGGTCGGCATGGCCGTTGAAAAACACAGGCTGCTGGTCATCGTTACCGACAACGGTGGCGGCATCGCTGCGGACCGGCTGGAGCGCATTTTTGAGCTCTATGCCAAAGCGCCAAGCCGCGGCGGTCTGGGCATCGGGCTGGCGCTGGCCCGGCGCATGATCGTGGAACGTCTGCAGGGCAGCATCCGTGCCCGCAATGTGCCCGGGGGCGCAGAGTTCACGATCCGCTTGCCGCTATCGAAACGGATGGCGGCATGACCAGGGTCACTGAGGTCTGACTATTGGAGCGTTGCGCGGCGCAGCAACAGCAAGTCACACAGCAGGTCGAGATACCGGCCAATGGTTTGACCACTGACTCCGAGCGACGCGGCCAGGCGTGCGGCGTTCAGGACTTGCGCCTGTTCATAGGCCAGCATGGTCCACAGACTGCGCAAGGTCTGCGCCGGTATGCGCGGCCCGAGCAGCGGGATGTCACGCTCCAGATAGGTGCTGATGAATTGCTGTCGCCAGCGCACGCTGCTGCA
>CAZZLB010000373.1:0-3652 GCA_964654655.1 uncultured Rhodoferax sp.
CCACTCCTGGGCTGATGGCGTGCATCTTGGTCTTGATGCTGGCAATCAGCACTTCGTCGTCAAGTGTCCACAGGCGGATGGCTTCGTCCTCATGCAAGGTCTTGCCTGCGGTCTGTGCTGTCGGTGCATTGGCTCCCAGCACGCTTTCCGGGAAATGCTGCCGCGCATAGACCGGCAGACTGCGCGGCGGGACAAACTTGCCAGCGCCCGGATTCCAGGATCCCTGCGGCGTGTGCACACCTCCCGCCTCGGCAACCGGCCCCTTGAAGACCCAGTCCGGCAACGGCGCCTTGCACAGCGCCTTGCCAGCATCAATGTCTTCCTTGATCATGTTGGCCACCGTCAACCAGCCGGCTTCCTGCCAAAGCTCAAACGGTCCCTGCTTCATGCCAAAACCCCAGCGCATGCAGTAGTCCACGTCACGCGCGTTGTCGGCAATCGAGGCCAGGTGTACTGCGCAGTAATGAAAACTGTTGCGCAGAATGGCCCACAGGAACTGCCCCTGTGCGCCCTCGCTGTTGCGCAGCAGTTGCAGGCGCTGTGCGGCTGGCTTCTTCAGCATGCGGGCGTAGACCTCGTCAGCTTTTTCCCCGGCCGGCACGTACTCTTTGGAGTCGGGTTCGAAGCGCAGCACATCGCGGCCGACCTTCTTGAAAAAGCCCGCTTTGGTTTTTTGTCCCAGATTGCCCATTTCAAGCAAAGTCTTGAGCACCTCGGGCGTGGCAAAACTCTCATAGAAAGGATCGACTTCAAGACTGAGCGTGTCCTGCAGCGTCTTGATGACATGGGCCATGGTGTCCAGCCCGACCACATCGGCGGTTCGGAAAGTGCCGGAGCTGGCGCGGCCAAGTTTCTTGCCGGTGAGGTCGTCCACCACGTCGTAGCTGAGGCCAAAGTTGGCCACTTCCTTCATGGTCGCCAGCATGCCCGCAATGCCGACGCGGTTGGCAATGAAATTGGGCGAATCCTTGGCGCGGACCACGCCCTTGCCCAGCACGCTGGTGACAAAGGTCTCCAGGTCATCCATGATCTGCGGCTCGGTGGTGGGGGTGTTGATGAGTTCCACCAGCATCATGTAGCGTGGCGGATTAAAGAAATGGATGCCACAGAAGCGTGGCTTGATCTCTTCGGGCAGCGCTTCGCTGAGCCGGGTGATGGAGAGCCCCGAAGTGTTGGACGCAACGATCGCGTGCGGCGCCAGAAAGGGGGCAATTTTTCGGTACAGGTCGAGCTTCCAGTCCATGCGTTCGGCAATCGCTTCGATCACCAGATCGCAGTCCTTGAGCAGTTCCAGATGCTCCTCGTAATTGGCCTGGCCAATCAGGGCAGCGTCGGCCGCGACACCCAACGGCGCGGGTTTGAGTTTCTTCAAACCCTCGACGGCCTTGCTGATGATGCCATTCTTGGGACCCTCCCTGGCAGGCAGGTCAAACAGGATGACTGGCACTTTGACGTTGACCAGGTGTGCCGCAATCTGCGCACCCATCACGCCGGCACCCAGGACGGCAACTTTACGGACTTGGAATCGACTCACAAAATACTCCTAAGCTGTTTTTCTGACACCGCCCAGGACGAGCCCGGGGCCAGTGTCACTCCACCCGGTGCCAGACCTGGGTGCGATAAAAGAACCCGATATAGCCACGCATTTCCATCGTCTTGCCACCATCGACGGGTTTCAGGCGTGTCTTGTAGGTTTTGCCATTGTTGGGATCGAGGATCTCGCCGCCCGTCCACAGCGCCTTGTCGTCCGCATCCTGACGCACGTTGCGAATCAGGGTCATGCCCAGAACCGGCTTGTCCTTGCGCTCGTCAGTGCACTGGTCGCATTTGGAGTCCTGCTTGGCGGCGTCAAAGATCTTCTCCACCACGCCGGTCAGAACGCCACCTTTGTCCGTGATGCGAACCAGTGACTTTTCGGTCTTGCCATCGTCATCGATGGTCTTCCAGAGGCCGACCGGCGTCATTTGCGCCGTCGCAGAGGCCGACAGGATGCTGAGTGTGAGTGCAATAACGAAACGAAACATGGTGAACTCCTCTTTGTAGTTGAACGAACAAAAAATCGCTTTACGCAAATACCGCGTCGGTATCCATCAGCACCTTGCTGCCGGCGCGCGCGGTACGCATCAATGTAGCCGTTTCCGGGAACAGTTTGGCGAAATAGAAGCGCGCTGTCTGCAGTTTTGCCAGGTAGAACGTGTCCGTACTGCCGGCGGCAATCTGGCGCAGCGCCACTTGCGCCATGCGCGCCCAGAAGTAACCGAAGACCAGGTGCCCGGCAACACGCAGGTAATCCACTGCCGCAGCGCCCACCTCATCCGGATTCTGGAAACCCTTGAAACCGATCTCTGTGGTGAACTTGGTCATCTGCTCTCCCAGCACGGCGATCGGCGTGATGAATTCGGCCATCTTCTCGTTGACACCTTCTTCTTCCACCAGTTGGGCGACCAGCTTGCCAAACTTGCGCAGCGTGGCGCCGTTGTTGCCCAGAATCTTGCGTCCCAGCAAGTCCAGGGACTGGACTGTGTTGGTGCCTTCGTAAATCATGTTGATGCGGGCATCACGAACGAACTGTTCCATGCCCCATTGCTTGATGAAACCGTGGCCGCCAAAAACCTGCAGACAGGCCGAAGTCGCGGTCCAACCGTTGTCGGTCAGGAAGGCCTTGACGATGGGCGTCAGCATGGCCAGCAGTTCACCGGAGTCTTTGCGCACCTTTTCATCGGGGTGGTTGTACTCTTTCTCCAGCAGCATCGAACTGAAGCACATCAGGGCGCGGCCACCCTCGGCGTAGGCCTTGGCTGTGAGCAGCATCTTGCGTACATCGGGGTGAACGATGATGGGGTCGGCCGGCTTGTCCTTGGCCTTCGGGCCGGTCAGAGCGCGCATCTGGATGCGGTCCTTGGCATAAGCCAGCGCATTCTGATATGCAACTTCGGTCAGTCCGAGGGATTGATTGCCGACGCCCAAGCGGGCGGCGTTCATCATCACGAACATGCCGTTCATGCCCTTGTTGGGCTGACCCACCATGGTGCCAATGGCACCGTCAAGAACGATCTGCGCCGTCGCGTTGCCATGGATGCCCATCTTGTGCTCCAGGCCGCCACAGTAAATGCCGTTTCGCGCTCCCAGGGAGCCATCCTGGTTGACCAGAAACTTGGGCACGATGAACAGACTGACTCCCTTGATGCCAGCTGGCGCATCGGGCAGCCGCGCCAGCACCAGATGGATGATGTTGGCTGTCATGTCCTGCTCGCCGGCGCTGATGAAAATCTTGTTGCCGGTCAGCTTGTAGCTGCCATCTGCCTGCGGCTCGGCCTTGGTACGCATCAGGCCCAGATCAGTGCCGCAATGCGCCTCGGTGAGACACATGGTGCCAGTCCATTCGCCGCTGGTCATCTTGTGCAGGTAGGTCTGCTTCTGCTCCTCGGTGCCGTGGGTAATCAGGGAAGCGTAGGCTCCGTGGGTCAGGCCGGGATACATGGTCCAGGCCTGATTGGCACTGTTGAGCATTTCGTAAAAGGACTGGTTCACCACGAGGGGCAGACCCTGACCGCCAAATTCCGGCTCGCAGGCCAGGGCTGCCCAACCGGCCTCGACGTACTTGGCATACGCTTCCTTGAATCCTTTGGGTGTTGTGACGGCGTGGGTCGCC
>CAZZLB010000374.1:0-3652 GCA_964654655.1 uncultured Rhodoferax sp.
CATCTCTGCTGGAGATGGCGGCGCTGGCTGCGTTTCGTTTCGGCATGAGAAATACAAGGAATTCGGCGGTCCCAATGGTGGCGATGGCGGCCGTGGTGGTCACGTCTTTGCCGTCGCTGATCCGAGTCTCAATACCCTGGTTGATTTTCGCTTTTCCAGAAGGTACGACGCCAAGCGTGGTGAGCATGGCATGGGCTCGGACATGTTCGGCGCTGCAGGTGACGACATCACTTTGAAGATGCCGGTTGGCACGGTCATCACGGACGCGGAAACGGGCGATGTGCTGTTTGAACTGTTGACACCGGGCGAGGTCATCACCATCGCCAAAGGCGGCGATGGGGGCTTCGGCAATATGCGCTTCAAGAGCGCGATCAACCGGGCACCACGCCAAAAGACGCCAGGTTGGCCCGGTGAGAAACGCAAGCTCAAACTTGAACTCAAGGTGCTGGCGGATGTGGGGTTGCTGGGTATGCCGAACGCCGGAAAATCGACCCTGATTGCAGCCATCTCCAACGCGCGTCCGCGCATAGCCGACTATCCTTTTACGACACTGCACCCGAATCTGGGCGTCGTGCGGGTCGGCCCGGAACAGAGTTTTGTCGTGGCTGATCTGCCGGGCTTGATTGAAGGCGCCTCCGAAGGCGCCGGTCTGGGCCATCTCTTTCTGCGTCACCTGCAGCGCACGCGGTTGTTGCTTCACGTGATTGACATGGCGCCGTTTGACGAATCGGTTGACATCGTTGCCCAGGCCAGGGCGATCGTCAATGAGTTGAAGAAATACGATCCGGCGCTGCATGCCAAGCCACGCTGGTTGGTACTGAACAAGCTGGATATGGTGCCGCCGAGTGAACGCCCGGCGCGCGTCAAGGCATTGGTCAAGGGTCTCAGGTTCAAGGGGCCGGTTTTTGAAATTTCAGCCCTGACCCGTGAGGGCTGTGAAGCCATGGTCAAGGTCATTTACCAGCAAGTGAATGCGCAACAGATGGCCGAGCAGACTCCGGAAGCGATCGATCGGCGTTTCGCGCCGGACACGGAGTGAAGCATGGCGTCGATTGAAAACCTCGCTCACGTGCTGCGCAGCGCCCGGCGCCTTGTTATCAAAGTGGGCTCCAGCCTCGTCACCAATGAAGGGCGTGGTCTGGATGAGGCAGCGATTGGTGAATGGTGTCGTCAGATGTCCTCGCTGGTGGGCGACAAGCGGGAAGTGATCATGGTTTCCAGCGGTGCCATTGCCGAAGGCATGAAGCGCCTCGGCTGGGTGGGCCGACCGCGTGAAATCAATGAGTTGCAGGCTGCGGCCGCCGTCGGGCAGATGGGACTGGCACAGATGTACGAGACCAAATTGCGGGAAAACGGCCTGCGCAGCGCGCAGGTACTGCTGACCCATGCGGACCTGGCCGATCGTGAGCGTTACCTGAACGCACGATCAACCCTGTTGACGCTGCTGAAGCTGGGTGTCGTGCCTGTGATCAACGAAAACGACACGGTGGTCAATGACGAGATCAAGTTTGGTGACAACGACACGCTCGGTGCACTGGTCGCCAACCTGGTGGAAGCTGATGCACTGTTGATCCTGACCGACCAGCAAGGGCTTTACAGCGCTGATCCACGCAAGGATTCAGCCGCCCGGTTTGTTCAGCAGGCCAAGGCTGGCGATCCGGCGCTGGAAGTCATGGCCGGGGGGGCTGGTTCCAGTCTTGGACGCGGTGGCATGATCACCAAGATACTGGCGGCCAAGCGGGCCGCCGGATCAGGTGCCTCCACCGTGATTGCGTGGGGGCGCGAACCCGATGTGCTGTTGCGATTGAGTCGTGGCGAGGCCATAGGGACTTTGCTGGTGGCTCAGACACAAAAGAACCAGGCGCGCAAGCAGTGGATGGCCGATCACCTGCAACTGCGGGGTTCGGTTACTGTCGACCCAGGTGCCGTGACCAAGTTGCGTGAAGACGGAAAGAGTCTGTTGCCGATCGGCATGACAGGCGTTGAGGGGGATTTTTCGCGTGGCGATGTGATCGCCATTCGCGATGCCGCGGGAATGGAAATGGCACGTGGACTGGCTAACTACGCCAGTTCCGAGGCGCGCCTGATTTGCCGCAAACCCTCAAGCGAATTTGAAAAGCTGTTGGGTTATGCCGCAGAACCTGAAATGGTGCACCGGGATAATCTGGTTCTGACCCGTTGAATGCGCGCTCGGGTGCCGTTCAACTGCTCTGATTGTTGGCAGGATTTTGCAATAAGAGACCGCTCTGGGGCGCAGGCTCCAGAGTGCCACCGGGCGGCAGTTCCAATTGCGCCGCCTGCAGACCCGGCTGCTCCTGTCCCGCTTCCTGTTCCGGTTCATGCGGACGCATGCCTTGACGCAGGAAGCGGTTTCGGTACTCGTTGCGTGGCAGGTGGCGCGCCAACTCGGTCAGCGCCATTTCGTACACCCCCCGTTTGAATTCGACCACGACGTCCAGCGGTACCCAGTAGTCATTCCAGCGCCAGGCGTCGAATTCCGGATGGTCCGTTGCGCGCAGGTTCAAATCCCAGTCGTTACCGAGCAATTGCAGCAAAAACCAGATCTGCTTCTGGCCTTTGTAATGACCGCGCGCATCGCGGCGAATGTATCTGTCCGGCACCTCGTAGCGCAACCAGTCCCGGGTCCGGGCCAATATGCGAATATGCTCCCGATGGAGCCCCACTTCTTCGTGCAGTTCACGGACCATGGCTTGTTCGGGTGTCTCGCCCCGATCAATGCCACCCTGCGGAAACTGCCACGAGTGGGTACGTATTCGCTTGCCCCAGAACACCTGGTTCTTCTGGTTGAGCAGGATGATGCCGACGTTGGGCCGAAAGCCGTCCCGGTCAAGCATAATCAAACCCCAATTCTTAAACTGCGTCCATTATGCACAGCAAGCGCCGCGTATCAAGAGGCCTAGCCCCTAGTTTTTTCAAAGTCCTGTCATGAAAGCCTCCCAATTCTTTATTTCCACCCTCAAGGAAGCACCGGCAGACGCCGAAGTGGTCAGTCACCAGCTGATGATGCGCGCCGGCATGATCAAGAAGCTCGGTGCCGGGATTTACACACTGATGCCCATGGGTTTGCGCGTTGTCCGCAAGATCGAGGCGATCGTGCGCGAGGAGATGAATCGCGCCGGTGCTGTTGAGCTCAGCATGCCGGTGGTACAACCTGCCGAGTTGTGGCAGGAGACCGGGCGCTTCGAGACCAACGGGCCGGAACTGCTGCGCGTGAAAGATCGTCATGATCGCGACTTTGTAATTCAGCCGACCAGTGAAGAGGTGGTGACCGACATTGCGCGCCAGGAAATCAAGAGTTACAAACAGTTGCCCAAAAATTTCTATCAGATCCAGACCAAGTTCCGTGATGAGCGCCGTCCCCGGTTCGGTCTGATGCGTGGACGTGAATTCATCATGAAGGATGCCTACAGTTTTGACCGCGACCAGACCAGTGCCAAAGCCAGTTACCAGATCATGGCGGCAGCCTACAGGCGGATATTTGACCGCTTTGGTTTGACTTATCGCGCTGTCGCAGCTGACAGCGGAGCCATTGGTGGCGATTTGAGTGAGGAATTCCAGGTGATTGCCGCCACGGGCGAAGACGCCATCGTCTATTGCCCAGGCAGCGATTACGCAGCCAACATGGAAAAGG
>CAZZLB010000375.1:0-3651 GCA_964654655.1 uncultured Rhodoferax sp.
ATGCATGATGGAGGACCACGCGTTGAAAGCGTCACGCGCCTCCTGTGCCATCTGCGCCGGCGTGACAGGTACCGGGTGCTGCTTGGGGTTGGTCAGGACGCCGGTCAGGGCGCACGTGAGAATGGCTTTGTCCATCATGCTTCCTTTTTCACATCGGGCTCAATTTCGACCAGCAGGGCGCCGGACTCCACCTGGTCACCGACGCTTGCGTGCACGGCCATCACCTTGCCCATGACTTGTGCCGTCAGCCACATCTCCATCTTCATGGCTTCGACACAAAGCAATTGCTGCGCTTCGGTAACCGCGTCTCCCACGGCCACCTTGATCTGCGTAATCTTGCCAGCCACTGGCGAGCGCGCCTGTCTGGCGTCGGTGAGCGGGTCTTTGCCCGGGAACGGGGAGACTTCGCCAAATACAAACGCGTTGCCGTCCAGCGCCAGGTGCAACTGGCTCTGCTGCAGCACCGCCACGGCGCCGCGTGTCACACCATCGATCTCAAAGCGAAGCGTGCCATCCTGGAAGTCAACTACTTTGACCTCACGCTGCTGACCCTCCAGACCTACCTTGACACACCCCAGACGATCGGGCTGAACGCGAAGTGTCTGTGCAACACCGTCGCATTGCAGCCGGATGTCAAACGCAGCGACGCTGTCAGCGCGCCAGGCCGCACCGTTCTGCAAGGCAAATACAGTTGCCGCAACACACCAGGTCTGCGTGTCGACTTGCGGACGCTGCAGCAGTGCCTCGCCACTGTCCTGCCATTGATCGATCGAAGCGGTGGTCATCGCGGCCCCGCGAAACGCCGGATGGTTCACCAGATCGGACAGAAAGCGGCCATTGTTGCGCAACCCCAGCAAAGGCGCGTTGCGCCACGCTGCGCGCAAGCGCCGGATGGCGTCATCGCGGTCCCGCCCATGCACGATAACCTTGGCCACCATCCGGTCGTAAAAAGGCGAGATCTCGCTGCCTTCCTCGATGCCGTCGTCGATGCGCGCACCGTCGAGCCGTGCCTGCCCGGGGCGCCACCAGCGCACGGTACCGGTCTGCGGCGCAAAGCCGGCATAGGGGTCTTCAACGTAAAGGCGGGCTTCGATGGCGTGGCCTGTGAGATTGACCCCGCTCTGCGCAACCGGCAGTGGCTGCCCTGCCGCCACCAGCAACTGCCACTCGACCAGATCGAAGCCCGTGACCAGTTCGGTCACCGGATGCTCCACCTGCAGCCGGGTGTTCATTTCAAGAAAGTAGTGCTTCAGGGCGCCGTCCACCATGAACTCGACCGTGCCAGCACCGCGGTAGCCCACGGCCAATGCTGCAGCCACCGCGTCCTTGCCCATGGCCTCGCGGATTGCGGCACTGACCACGGGTGAAGGTGCTTCCTCAATCACCTTCTGTCGTCTGCGCTGGGCCGTGCAGTCGCGCTCGCCAAGGTAAACCGCATTGCCGTGATCGTCTGCAAATATCTGGATTTCGATGTGGCGGCCGTCTTCGATCAAGCGCTCCAGCATCAGCGTGCCGTCGCCAAAAGCGCTTTGCGCCTCGCGCCGGGCACCGAGCAGCGCCTGGGCGACTTCGTCAGCCTTGTGCACCAGACGCATACCGCGCCCACCACCACCGGCCACCGCCTTGACCAAAAGTGGAAAACCCAGCTTCAATGCTTCCTGGGTCAAACGCGCATCGTCCTGGTCCTCACCCAGATAGCCGGGCGCACAAGGCACGCCAGCTGCCAGCATGCGCCGCTTGGCGAGCGCCTTGTTGCCCATCGCCAGCATGGCCGAAGGCGGCGGGCCAATGAAGACCAGTCCGGCGTCCAGGCAGGCCTGGGCAAAGCCTGGGCTCTCACTGAGGAAACCGTAGCCCGGATGTAGCGCATCGGCGCCGGTCCTGCGTGCTGCCGCCAGCAAGGCCGCAACATTCAGGTAGGAGTCGGCTGCAGCCGAGCCGCCAATGTGCACGGCTTCGTCCGCCTGGCGCACATGCGCTGCCACGCTGTCTGCGTCGCTGAAAACGGCTACGGTGCGATAGCCCAGCCGGCGCGCGGTGCGTATCACCCGCAAGGCGATCTCGCCCCGGTTGGCAATCAGTATTTTGGAAAAAGTCATGACGCTACTGCCCAGTTCGGTTTGCGCTTTTGAATGAAGGCTGTGGTTCCCTCGATGCCCTCGGCACCCTGCGCGGCACGGGAAAACACCTGGGCTGCAGCTTGCAACAGGTCTGCCGTGGCAGTCAGGCGCGCCTTCGAAATCAATGCCTTGGTGGCTGCCAGTGCGCCAGGAGCGCAAGCCAGAATGTCGGCCAGCACCGCATCCAATGCCGTGTCGATTTGATCCGCCGCGTGAACCGCGTGCACCAGTCCGATAACCAGTGCCTGCGAATCCGTGACACGCCCGCCGGTCACCGCCAATCGCTTGGCCTGCGAATAGCCCAGTCGCTCCACAAGGAACGGCGCGATCTGCGCCGGCACCATGCCCAGACCAGTCTCCGGCAGACGGAACAAGGCGGATTCACTGGCCAGCGCCACATCAGCGACGCAGGCCAGTCCAAAGCCGCCACCCATCACGCTGCCCTCCAGCACAGCCACCAGCGCCAGGGGCGTGCCGGCAAAGGCCAGACACAGTTCACCAAACTGCAGATTGGCCTGCGCCACCGCGTCCAGCGCCGGCGCGTCTGCAGCGGCTTGCGGCCGGCTCTGGATGGCCTGCATACGCGCTGCGGCCATGTCCTTCAAGTCGGCCCCGGCACAGAAATTCCCTCCAGCGCCGCGCAGCACGATGACACGAACCTGACCTTCGTTTTCAGCGTCCTTGAGTGCCGCGCGCAACTCAGTCACCATGCGCAGCGACATCGCGTTGCGCAGTTCGGGCCGGTTCAGCGTGATGTGCAGGACCGCTCCGCAACGTTCCAGCGCCAGGGTCATGCCGAGGCCTTGCCGGGCAGCGTGCCCTCCAGCTTGCAGATGATGCCCAGCATGATTTCGTCGGCGCCACCACCGATCGAGATCAACCGGCCGTCGCGGTAGGACTGCGAGATCGGGTTGTCTGCCGTGAAGCCCATACCGCCCCAGTACTGCAGGCAACTGTCGGCCACTTCGCGGCTCAGACGCCCGGCCTTCAGCTTGGCCATGGAGGCGAGCTTGGTGACATCCTTGCCCGAAATATAGGACTCGACGGCCCGGTAAGTCAGTGCACGAAGGGCCTCCACTTCCGTGCGCAGTTCGGCGAGGCGGAAATGCACGACCTGGTTGTCCAGAATCGGCCGGCCGAAGGTATGGCGCTGGCGCGTGTAATCAATCGTCTGGTCGATCAGGCGGTCCAGCGAGCGCAAAGAACCAGCAGCGCCATACAGCCGTTCTTCCTGGAACTGCAGCATCTGGAACATGAAACCCATGCCCTCTTGACCGATCAGGTTGCGCCGAGGTACCCGCACATTGTCAAAAAAAAGTTGTGCCGTATCGGAAGAGTGCATGCCGATTTTTTCAATCTTCTGACGCGTCACGCCCGGACTGTCCATGCGCACCATGATCAGCGACTTGTTCTTGTGCACCGGACCGTCCGAGG
Source organism: uncultured Rhodoferax sp. (assembly GCA_964654655.1). GTDB lineage: Bacteria > Pseudomonadota > Gammaproteobacteria > Burkholderiales > Burkholderiaceae_C > Rhodoferax. The sequence goes on from CAZZLB010000375.1 coordinate 3,555, forward strand.
TGTTGGCGAGCAGGCAGCACCAGTCGGCCTGCATGCCGTTGGTGATCCACATCTTGGAGCCATTGATGATGTAGTCGTCGCCGTCCTTGCGCGCCGT
>CAZZLB010000376.1:0-2374 GCA_964654655.1 uncultured Rhodoferax sp.
TGCGGCGCCACACCAGCACCTGGGCGTCGCCGTACTGCTTGGCCATGTCGGCCTTGTTGAGGCCTTGCAGGGCACCGTAGTGGCGCTCGTTGAGCCGCCAGCTGTGGACCACCGGCAGCCAGGTGCGGTCCATTTCATCGAGCACATGCCACAGGGTGCGAGTGGCCCGCTTGAGCACGCTGGTGTAGGCCAGATCAAAGTCGAAGCCTTCGGCCTTGAGCAGTCGGCCCGCGGCAATAGCCTGCTGCTGGCCCGTCGGCGTGAGATCGACGTCGGTCCATCCGGTGAAGCGGTTTTCCAGGTTCCAGGTCGATTCGCCGTGGCGGATGAGAACGAGTTTGTACATGATTTTGCGGGGCTAAAACGGGGAATGGCAGGGTGAGGAGGCATTGCGCAGGGCTTCATTCTAAAATGAGCCACCGATTGGCACTTGGGGAGCCTTGATTTTGCGTCATCGCGAGGCCGAAGGTCGTGGCGATCCATGATGGATTGCCGCGCTACGTTCGCAATGACGAGTCGGTGCAAGCACACGTAATTTTGAAAGAAGCAATGAAGTTTATTCTCGACAACTGGATGTTGATGTCGGTCGCACTGGTCTCGGCCGGCATGCTGTTCTGGCCGGTGCTCAAGGGCGCCAGCGGTGGCTCCTTGACAGCACAAGGTGCGGTTCAACTCATCAACCGCGAGAAGGCGGTGGTGATCGACGTCTGCGAGGCGAATGAATTTGCCGCCGGTCACGTTGGTGGTGCCAGGAATATTCCGCTGAATCAACTGGAAGAAAAGTTGCCCGGAGCCGTGAAAAACAAGGCGCTGCCCGTCATTCTGGTTTGCCAGTCGGGTGCGCGTTCGAACCGCGCCGTGGCGATTGCCAAGAAACTTGGCTACGAGCAGGCGCAGTCGCTCGCCGGGGGCTTGAGTGCCTGGAGAACGGCCAATCTGCCGGTGGAGAAAAGCTGATGCAAGCAGTCAAAATTTACACTACCGCCGTCTGCCCCTATTGCGTGCGGGCCAAGCAGATCCTCAAGTCCAGAGGCGTTGTCGAGCTCGAAGAAATCCGCGTGGACACCGACCCTGCCCAACGGATGAAGATGATGGAGTTGACCGGGCGGCGCACTGTGCCACAGATTTTTATTGGCCAGACACACGTCGGAGGCTGTGACGATCTGATGGCGCTCGATGCTCGCGACGGTCTGCTGCCACTGCTTGACGCCGCCTGAGATAATCTGTCTCGTTTTCCGTTTCCGCTCGGAATTTTCCGCAGCGTTTTTTTTGATCAGAAAGAAATCCCATGTCCGAACAACAAGGCCCTGTTTTCCAGATACAACGTGTTTACCTGAAGGGTGCTTCGCTGGAGCAGCCTAATTCACCGGCCATCCTGCTCGAGCAGGAAGCTCCCACCGTGGACATCCAGCTGGGCGTGAACGCCGGACCGGTGGCAGAGGGCATTTTCGAAGTGACCATTACCGCCACGGTACAGACCAAGATCAAGGACAAGACGGTTTTCCTGGCCGAAGCAACGCAGGCTGGTATTTTCGAAATCCGCAATTTGCCGGAAGATCAAATGGGGCAGGTGATGGGTATTGCCTGTCCGCAAATTGTTTATCCCTATTTGCGTGGCAACGTCGCAGACCTGATCCAGCGCGGCGGCTTCCCGCCTGTGCATCTGGCAGAAATCAATTTCCAGGCGATGTACGAACAACAACAGCAGCAGGCAGCTGCTGCCGCAGCTGAACCAGCTCCGGCTGCAGTGACACAGTAAGTTCCTGCGCCTTGGCTCCGGCTCGCGGACCGCACCGACGATGAAAATTGTTGTGCTTGGGGCAGGTGCCTGGGGTACCGCGCTGGCGGTCAGTGTTGCCAGTCAGGCTGAGGCAGCGCACAGCGTGAGTCTGTGGGCGCGTGATCCCGCGCAAGCCCAGGCGCTGCAAGCCCAGCGCGAAAATATTCGCTACCTGCCGGGCATTGCCTTGCCATCCGGGGTCTTCGTAGGCCCGGGTGGTGTCACCACACTGCAGGATTTCTTGCCCAACGCTGATTTGCTGGTGATCGCCACACCGATGGCCGGTCTGCGCGCTCTGCTCGGCGAGCTGAAGTCCTGCACGGTGCCGGTGATCTGGCTGTGCAAGGGCTTTGAGGCTGCAAGTGCTGATTCACCGGGATTGCTGGCGCATGAAGTGCAGGCGCAGGTGGCGCCGGACTTGCTGGCTGGCGTGTTGAGCGGCCCGAGTTTTGCGTTGGAGGTAGCACGCGCCCAGCCAACGGCTCTGGTGGCTGCGAGTGCATCCGCCCCGGTTCGAGACCTGATGGTGCGCGCCTTTCACAGCCAGACTTTGCGTGTCTATGCCAATGACGACATCGTCGGCGTTGAAGTGGG
>CAZZLB010000376.1:2474-3643 GCA_964654655.1 uncultured Rhodoferax sp.
CCAGTGTCGGCGTCGAGATGCCGATTACCGAAGCGGTGGTGAACTTGCTGGACGGGAAGACCAGACCGTCCCAGGCAGTCGCGCTGCTGATGGGGCGTCAGGCAGCCGGCGAATAGGACAGGCGGACGTAAATCGGGGCAAAGACTTCTGCCTGCGTGATTTCGATCAGCGTTTCCTTGGCCAGTTCGAGCAGGGCGATGAAGGTGACAACCAGTACCGGTGCACCTTTCGCCGGATCGAACAAGTCTTCAAACTCAACAAAACGCCGCCCCTGCAATCTTTTCAGCACCAGGCTCATGTGTTCACGCACCGACAATTCAGCGCGCGTGATTTTGTGGCGTTGCACCAGTCTTGCGCGTTGCAACAAGCCAGCCCAGGCTTCCTTCAGATCGACCACGTCCACATCCGGAAAACGCGGCTGCAGTGACTGCTCGATGTAAACCTGAGCCCTCAGAAAATCGCGGCCAAATTGCGGCAAGGCGTTGAGCTTGGCGGCGGCCAGCTTGATGCGTTCGTATTCGAGCAGACGGCGTACCAGTTCGGCACGTGGATCCTCCGCCTCCTGCCCCGGAGCCACTTTCTTGGGCGGCAGCAGCATGCGCGACTTGATTTCAATCAGCATGGCCGCCATCAACAGGTACTCGGCGGCGAGTTCCAGATTGCGTCCACGGATTTCTTCGACGTAGACCAGGTACTGGCGCGTCAGGCCAGCCATCGGGATATCGAGAATGTTGAAGTTTTGCTTGCGTATCAGGTACAGCAGCAGGTCTAGCGGGCCTTCAAAAGCTTCCAGGAAGACTTCCAGCGCGTCGGGCGGGATGTACAAATCCTGCGGCATCGAGAACAACGGCTCGCCGTACAGCCGGGCCACGGCGACGTGGTCCACCACCTCCGGCATGCCGGCCAGATCTGGCGCTACTTCAAGATCAAGCCCTTCCTGGGCGAGGGTTGCCAAAGCCTTATTTGGCAGCGGTCTGATAGACGTAGGGCTGCTGCGCTACCCGGGCGGCGCGAAAGCCGCTTTGGGCATCGCGATCCAGCGTCTTGCCCCACAGCAGGGCGCGACCCTCGACCTGGCCATTGGCCATTTGCGGGTTCTTGGCTTTGAGCTCGTTGATGAACTGCGTCGTGTCGGATTGGTATTTTGGGCGGTAGAAGATGTTCATGAA
>CAZZLB010000377.1:0-3639 GCA_964654655.1 uncultured Rhodoferax sp.
TGGTGGTCGGCGGCGGCGTCAAGGGCAATGCGTTTTACGGCAGCGCGCCGCCGGTCAGCGTCGGCAACACCAGCGCGCCCGAAGACCAGTGGCATGTCGGGCAAGGCCGCCTGCTGCCCAGCACCTCGGTAGACCAGTACGCCGCCACGCTGGCCAAATGGTTTGGCGTAGCCGACAGCGAACTCAACGGCATCCTGCCCAACATAGGGCACTTCGGGGGTACGGGCTACCCGGTGAATCTCGGGTTTATGGGCTGAGTCGCCATGACAGCCGGTGCCTGTTCTGAATTTCCGCACGCCATTCGTCGGCGACCTGTGCCTGCGCGGCAAACTCCGGCCAGCGCGTGACGGCGGAGCGCACTTCATCGAGGATCGTCTTGGCGCGGCCCCGCTTCATCAGCGCGACTTTTGCACAAGCCTCCAAATCCTGCATTGTGAAGCCGTCGCGCTTGCCGTTGAGCGTCATCTGGTGCGCGGCAGTCCAGGAGCCCGACGGGTTGTAGCTGTAAGTCATGTCAAAGGCCGGTGCCAGCGACCAGTTGCCCTGCTTGTCCATCAGGAAGGCGATGTTCTTGACGTGATCGTCCTGATTGCGCGCCACGATGTTGAAGACCATGCGCCGGAACTGTTCTTCCACTGCGGCCATGGGCAAGTTGAGCTGACGGATCGTCAGCATCGCCTGTTCGTAGGCATAAGCGCCAGCCTGGTTGAAATCAAAATGCGCCAGCGCACACAGCGACTGCATGTGCAGCTTCTCCCCGCCGGCGAGCCGGTCGAAGCGGCGCGTCATGAAGTGGCGCCGCCCGTTTTCTTCCAGCAAACGACATTCACTCATGCTGATGCCCGCGGCCCTGGCCATCAGGAAATAGGCGTACTCGATGGCGCCGTAGCCCTTCGGGTCTTCCAGCTCCTTGTCCTTGTTGCCGGCCACGCCGTCGAACTTGAGCAGCCAATAATCAAAACCGTCGCCCGCCGCGATCTGCCCGGAGCGCACTTCGTTGGTCTCGCGATTCCAGGCAATCACCGCTTTGGCGCGAGCTCCACCGGCCGAGGTGCCGACCCGCAGAATGTCATTCAAAGCCTTCACTCGCGCTGCGCCGCTAAAGTTGGCCTGCAATTCGTTGCGATGCGTCAAAACGTCGGACGCCAACTGCACCAGTGCATCGATTTCGATTCTGGTCGCCTTGCGCGGTCTGGGCCCCAAGCCCGGCGCAAATTCGAGCGCACCCATGCCGCGAGTGCCGGTGTAGCACAGCCGTTCCACCGCGCCAAAGCTTTCCGGTGTGCGGCCCTGCGTTGCCAACCACGCATCAATCAGGGCGTTGCCGAATTTGTCGGGTAATGAATCGGCTATCAGCCCAGGCAGACCGTGAAAGGTGTTTCGCGACAACGCTGGGAACTCATACACACGTTCGCTCAGCGGCATCGTCAGCGGAGAAAGCTCGATCCCGCTGCGTGCAAATGCGGGGTCGTACTGAAACGCAGCGTAATCGCGCCCGGATTCCATCGAGATAGCTCCGATGGTTCGTCCCCAGAGTTGAACCTTGGCAATCATGACGCGTCAGCCCACGACCAGTTCTTCTTCGGGTCGGTCAACGCCGGTTTGCCCGAGGCCCGCCGGCGCTGCCGGCCTTGCAGCTTCAATTGCGCTATGGGACTGGCCGCCGGCTCGGGGATGAATGCATCAAAGCGCTCCACCAGACCAAGCACCCGGCAGACCCGCACAAAGCCCGACAACTGCGTGGCTGCAGCGCCCAGTTCCAGCCGTTGCACTGTGCGCAAGCCCAGGCCCGCCTGCTCTGCCAGTTGGCTCTGTGTCAAATTCTTCGCCAGACGCAAGCCTGCCAGACGCTCCCCGATGAGCTTCAACAAGCTGTCGTCGGATAATTGATTGTTTATCATGATAAACGTCTAAAGTGGCGTATTAAATCAATAAGTTTCAATAAAACGCCATTAATGGCCTGTTGATAATATCACAATGAATGTTACCTCAGGAATCAAGGCGGTTTTGAACGATTAATCAGCAGCCCACCCAGCAGCACGCAGCCCAGCGCACTCACCAGCAGGGCGATGCCGGCCCATTGCCAGGCGCTGATGACTTCGCCCAGCACCGCCACACCAGCAGCAAGGCCAACGATGGGCACACCGAGGCTGAAGGGTGCCACGCGGTTGGTTGCATGGCGCTGCAGCAGGCCGGTCCACAGGGCGTAGCCCCAGATGGTGGCGATCCAGCCCAGGTAGGCCACGGCCAGCCAGGAGGTCCATGGCACGCTGGCCCATTTGGCGGCGCTGCTCCAGGCCATCGCGGTGGTGGCCACGGCGGGGTCAAACAACAGACTCATCAGCATGAAGGGAAGAATGGGCACCAGTGAACTCCAGACCAGAAACTGCAGCGGCTCATACCGCGGGCTGCTTTGCTGCGCTTTGCGCGCCACGATGTTGGAGGCCGCCCACATCGCTGCAGCGCACAGGTTGAGAACAAAGCCAGCCACCGTGATGGCGAGCGTGCCGCCGCTGACGAAGTTCATTCCGAAGCAGGCCAGCCCGCCAGCGGCCAGAACCAGACCGCCGATCAGCGGGCGACTCAGTTTCTCATGCAGCAGCACAAAGCCGAACAGCGCGCTGAAGAAAACCTGGGTTTGCATCAGTACCGAGGCCAGTGCTGCCGTCATGCCGACCTTGAGTGCCGTGAACAGCAAACCGAATTGCCCGACACCCTGAAACAGGCCGTACAGCAGCACCCACTTCCAGTGCAGTTGGGGCGCACGGATGAAGAAGATGAGCGGCAGCACGGCCAGCGTGTAGCGTGCCGCACCCAGCTGGAAAGGCGTGAAGTCGTGCAGTGCGAACTTCATGGCCACGAAGTTCAGACCCCAGATCACGATCACGCCCAGGGCGGCCGCGAGATCCCGGCTGGTGAGGCTATTGTTCGTCATTGCGAGGAACGCAGTGACGCGGCAATCCATGCTGGCATACCGAAGGCATGGATTGCTTCGCTGCGCTCGCAATGACGAAAAATCGGGCTATGCATCGCTTGCTTCGTGGTGCAGCAGGCGCTTGAGGTAGTGCCCGGTATGACTGTCGGGATTGGCGGCAATGTCTTCGGGTGTGCCGACGCCCACCACCTGGCCGCCTCCGGCGCCGCCTTCCACGCCCATGTCGATCAGCCAGTCGGCGGTCTTGATGACGTCCAGGTTGTGCTCGATCACGACGATGGTGTTGCCAGCGTCGCGCAACTGGTGCAGCACCTTGAGCAGCAGGTCAATGTCGGCAAAGTGCAGTCCCGTGGTGGGTTCGTCCAGGATGTAGAGCGTGCGTCCGGTGTCGCGTTTGGAGAGTTCGAGCGCCAGCTTGACGCGCTGCGCCTCGCCGCCTGACAGCGTGGTGGCCGCCTGGCCGAGGCGGATGTAGGACAGGCCGACATCCAGCAGCGTGTGCAGCTTGCGCGCGATGGTGGGCTGCGCCTTGAAGAACTCGTGAGCCGCTTCCACCGTCAGGTCAAGAATCTGCGCGATGTTCTTGCCTTTATAGAGCACTTCCAGCGTTTCGCGGTTGTAGCGCTTGCCGGCGCAGACGTCGCAGGGCACGTAGACGTCGGGCAGGAAGTGCATCTCGACCTTGACCATGCCGTCGCCCTGGC